>CAISDD010000070.1 GCA_903883985.1 uncultured Pseudomonadota bacterium
AAGCGCAGATGTGTAGGGTGGGCAAACGTTTTTTTGTTTGCCCACCCATTTCACCGTTGCGAGTCCGCGTGGGCAAACGATAAGGCCGTTTGCCCACCCTACCCGGATGAAGCTATGTCGGGTCGATTCGCCATCGAAACAACTGGCGTCACTTTGGCGACACGAATACACTGAACGCCGTGCTTTCAAAGGTGGAGAGGATGGAAACTGCCACTGCCAAGCAAGACCGCATCGGTGCTCGCGTCCCCCACGAGGTCTATGAAACGCTGTGCCGTGCCGCTGAATTGAGCGGGGCTACGGTCAACCAGTTTCTGGTGCAAGCGGCGCTGAAGGAGGCCCAGGCCGTCATCGAGCGAGAAGAGGTCATTCGCCTGTCGCCCCGCGACTGGAACTGGCTGCTCGACCTGATGGAAAACCCACCCAAGCCGACGCCCGCGTTGACGGCCGCCATGAAGCGCTACCAGAAAGCCAGGCAAGACGATGCAGGTACTGCCTTTAACTGGAAGCCATGACCGGCAAGGGTTCGACTGCGGTCGCCAGGAACTGAACGACTGGCTGCGGCAGGTCGCCCGCCAGCATCAGGACAAGGGTCTGTCGAAAACCTTCGTCGCAGTACGCGATGATGCACCAGAGCACATCTGCGGCTACTACGCGCTGACCCTGGCCGAAATGGAAAACCGCCATTTGCCGGAAACCTGGCGCAAGAAACTGCCGCGTCGCATTCCGGGTGTGCGGCTGGGGCGCCTGGCCGTCGATCAGCGCTATCAGGGCAAGGGCCTGGGAGAATTGCTGCTGGTCGATGCCTTGACCAGGGCACGGCGCATCTACACGGAAGCGGACGGTATCGGCCTGTTCGTCGATGCCATCGACGAGCGGGCGGCAGACTATTACCGGCGCTTCGGGTTTCAGGCTGCGCCTGATAATCCGCTGCTGCTGTTCTTGCCGGCGCGAGGGACAGAATGACGCGCCGAGGTGACTATGAATCATCCAGCAGTTGCAAAAGCGCCGGTACTCGGCACAACGCACGGCAATAACCAGGCACACCCATGAATACCACCGAACAACAGTTTTTCACTGACCTTGAAAAAAAACTCTGGACCGCCGCCGACAAGCTGCGCTCCAACCTAGACGCCGCGGTCTACAAGCATGTCGTGCTCGGGCTGATCTTTCTGAAATACGTCTCCGACGCCTTCGAGGAAAGGCAAATGGAGCTTCGGGAGCAATTCCAAAACCCAGAGCACGACGACTACATGGACCCGGCGGACTACCCCGACGGCTATGAAGATGATCTCGCCGCCGAGTTGGAAGTCCGCGACTACTACACCGAGAAGAATGTGTTCTGGGTGCCCATCGAAGCCCGCTGGCAAACCCTGCGTGACTGCGCGCAACTGCCGCCCAAGGCGCCACTGCCCTGGAACAAGCCCGGCAAGGACGAGCCCGAGGAAATGCGCTCGGTCGGCTGGTTGATCGACAACGCCATGGATGCCATCGAGCGCGAGAACGAGAAGAAACTGAAAAACGTACTGAACAAGGACTTCGCCCGCACCCAAATTGACAACCACAAACTGGCCGATCTGATCGCGCACTTCTCCGATACCGACTTCAACCGCCGCGATTACAACGGCCAGCCGCTAGGCCTTAGGGCCAAAGACATCCTCGGCCACGTCTACGAATACTTCCTCGGCCAGTTCGCCCTGGCGGAAGGCAAGAAGGGCGGCCAGTACTACACACCCAAAGCCATCGTCACCCTCGTGGTCGAAATGCTGCGACCCTTCAAGGGCCGGGTGTACGACCCGGCCATGGGCTCGGGTGGTTTCTTCGTGCAGAGTGAAGAATTCATCGAACAGCATGGCGGCAAGGTGGCCAATGGCAAGTCAGGTCAGATCAGCGTCTATGGCCAGGAGAGCAACCCCACCACCTGGCGGCTGGCCGCGATGAACATGGCCATCCGCAGTATCGACTTCAACTTCGGAACTGGCCCCGCCGACACCCTGCTCAACGATCAGCACCCGGACCTGCGCGCCGATTACGTCATGGCCAACCCACCTTTCAACATGAAGGAGTGGTGGAACGAAAAACTTAGCCAGCGACCCGCGCTGGATCGCCGGCACCCCACCCCAGGGCAACGCCAACTTCGCCTGGTTGCAACACATGCTCTACCACCTGGCCCCGGCCGGCAGCATGGCCCTGCTGCTGGCCAATGGCTCCATGAGCTCCAACACCAACAACGAAGGCGAAATCCGCAAGAAGCTGATCGAGGACGACTATGTGGAATGCATGGTGGCCCTGCCCGGCCAGTTGTTCACCAATACCCAAATCCCGGCCTGCATCTGGTTGCTCACCCGCGACAAACGCAACGGCCTGGCCCTGAACAAGCAGAAGCGCGACCGGCGCGGCCAGTTCCTGTTCATCGACGCCCGCCAGCTCGGCTACATGAAGGACCGCGTGCTGCGCGACTTCACCGTGGATGACATCAAAAAGGTGGCCGACACCTTCAACGCCTGGCAAACCTCACTCCCTTCCGCTGCGGGCGGGGGAGGGGCTGGGGGGGGATGGGAATTACCAGGACATCCCCGGCTTCTGTTATTCCGCCGCGCTGGACGACATCCGCAAACACGAGCATGTCCTGACACCGGGGCGCTATGTGGGCGCGGAAGAGCAGGAAGACGACGGCGAGGTGTTTGCCGACAAGATGGCACGGCTGACCACGCAATTGGCGGAACAGTTTGGGGAAAGTGCCAGGCTGGAGGGGGAGATCAGAAAGAACCTGGCGGGGTTGGGGTACACGTTATGAGCGACAAATACATGGCCATAGTCGATAGCCCCTTCGACCCCGAAACCTCCGAACAGCCCTTTGGCCAACGCTGGGGCGGCGATGTATTCACGCTGACAGCGGAGCACCTCTCCGCACTCCACGCAGGCAAAGCCATCGAGCTGGATGTGATGAACGAATACCTCACCTTCGTGGTGTTGGAGAAACCGATAAATGGCGAATGAAGTCCTTTGCCGACAGGTCAAAATTGCAACCAGGGGTTGCAGAAATAGGCCGGGCAATATTTGTACATCAGGGCTCCATGGCGTAACGCAGAAGGGGGGTGAGCATGAGTTCTGAACTGTTGAATAACGATGTCCTGGTATCTCGTTTCGGCATCGAACAACGAATCTTTGCCATCCGAGGCATCCAGGTCATGATCGACCGCGATTTGGCCCTGCTGTATGGAGTGGAGCCGAAAAGACTTGGCGAGCAGGTCAGGCGAAATATCGATCGCTTCCCTGAAGCCTTCAGATTTCAACTGACAGAGGCGGAAAAAAATGAACTGGTCGCAAATTGCGACCGGTTCGAACCACTCAAGCACGCATCGGCGCCCCCCTACGCCTTCACCGAGCAGGGCGTTGCCATGCTCTCCGCTGTGCTGCGGAGTGACACGGCAGTGAAGGTCAGCATCCAGATCATGCAGGCCTTCGTCTCCATGCGCCGCCTGCTGGCCGCCAGCACGCCACTGCTTGATCGCCTCGAAACCCTGGAAAAGCGCCAGATCGCCCAGGAAATTCGGACCGATGACCGCTTTGAACAGTTATTTACTGCTCTGGAAACCGGAAACGTCCAACCGGCGCAGGGCGTCTTCTTCGATGGACAGGTATTCGATGCCTATGTCTTCGTCAATGACCTGCTGCGCAGCGCCAAGCGTTCGATCGCGCTTATCGACAACTTCATTGACGACAGCGTCTTTCTCCAACTTGCCAAGCGCCCGGAAGGCGTCAGCGCAACCGTTTTAACAAAAAATATCAGCCCTCAAGTTGAGCTGGACTTGAAAAAACACAACAGCCAATACCCACCGATCAGGGTTGAGATTTTTCCACATAGCCATGACCGCTTCCTGATCCTCGATGGCGAAACCCTCTACCACATCGGCGCGTCGCTGAAAGACCTGGGCAAGAAGTGGTTCGCTTTCTCGCGCATGGACAAGGCGTCACTAAGCATCATGGAGCGAGTGCTGGGGGTGCTGAAATGACGGCGCAATTGGCGGAACAGTTTGGGGAAAGTGCCAGGCTGGAAGGGGAGATCAGGAGCAATTTACTTGGATATGAACGCTGATCAGCAAGATGCAACCGCGTTTGCTCGCGAGATAGGGCAGCGATTTCGCTCACTCGCCGCACTTGCCTGGCCCATCATGGCCGACGAGGTCAACGGCATCATTGGCCAGGCCGATAGGGACAATCAGCGAATTGAGCATTGCCTCGATCATCTTCTGCAATATTGTTACGACGACAGAGTGCTCTCTCTATTCAGGCAACTCTGCCGGTATTACTACACATTCAACCCTGCCGTATCTGTGCAGTACATTTATTTCTATCGTGAAATGTGGGATTCAGCAGATGCTGAGCAGATGGAGGAGCCAATAAAATGCTGTACCTGAATACCGATCATCTATCCCGCTGCCGACAAACGCTGGAATCTTCACTGATCATGTACCAACGGGCCGAAGCCGGCAGCATCGACCAGGAAGTGTTCCGTAACGCCATTGTCAAAGGCTACGAATTGGCGCAGGAAACTGCGTTCAAGTTGCTGAAAAAAGCACTGAAAGTTTATGGTCACAGCGGCAAAGAACTGGAGTCCACCCCGGTCAAGGAAATACTCCGGCTCGCCGCCATCCATGACCTGATGACGCTGGAAGAGGTCGAGCACTGGTTTGCCTACCGAGACAATCGCAACAATACCGCCCACGATTACGGCGAGGCCTTTGCCGAACAGACCCTGATGTTGATCCCTGGTTTTCTGGCAGATGTGGCGTGACTGGCCGAAACGCTGGAAAAGAAATTGGGGAAACTGGCGGATGCCTGAACAGCACACCCTACACCTGCCGGAAAAATACGCCTCCCAGGTACGCGCCTTGCTGCGGCAATACATTCCTGAAGCGGAAGTATGGGCCTACGGCTCCCGTGTTCGGGGTGACCATTACGACGCCAGCGACCTGGATCTGGTGGCGCGTTTTCCGGCGACGGAAAAACGGAATTTTTTCCGGTTGAGCGACGTCAAGGATGCCTTTGTCGAAAGTAACCTGCCGATCATCGTGCAAATCGTCGAGTGGGACGGCATTCCTGAATCGTTTCGCGAAGAGATATTGGTGGAATATGTGCTGGTTCAGCAGGGGGCAAAGGATGGGCAATAAGCGGATGGCACAACTGGTGGAGCCGTTTTGGGAGAGTGCCAAGCTGGAGGGCGAGATCAAGAAGGATTTGGCAGGGATGTGCTTCGCACTTCCGGAAAACGGAGTGGCCCAATGATGGTATGGGCTGAAATTCGACTAGGTGATGTTTGCACCAAAATCGGCAGTGGAGCTACGCCGCGTGGCGGTGGAAGCGTTTACTTTGATGCGTATTGCATTCATTCGTAGTCAAAATATTTACAACGAAGGCTTTTCATGGGACGGATTGGTCTATTTGGATGAAAAACTGGCGCAAGGCTTGGCTAATGTTCAAGTGGAAGATTTGGATATCCTTCTTAATATTACTGGCGACTCAGTTGCTCGCACTTGCCAGGTATTGAAAGACGTTCTGCCTGCCAGGGTAAATCAGCATGTGGCAATTATTCGACCAAACCCCAAAATACTCTGGCCTACCTATCTTCGATACTATCTCGTGTCCTATGAAATGCAGGCGCACATGCTTGCACTTGCTGCGGTTGGTGCAACGCGAAATGCGCTGACAAAAAGCATGATTGAGTCATTTTCGATCAAGTGCCCAAAAAGTGTAAATGGCCAAAAATCGATAGCAGACGTACTTGCTACCCTCGACGACAAAATCGACCTCAACCGTCGCATCAACCAAACCGTTCCTAAAACCATAGACAAATATTACACAGGCAAAACTCACTGTGGAATGTCATCATCTATGACGTTTCCCGAACAGTTCTGGAAACGATTCGCGTACCGGGATTCCGCCGGTAAAGTCCAGATAGCACCCAATGG
>CAISDD010000071.1 GCA_903883985.1 uncultured Pseudomonadota bacterium
CCATTGGGTGCTATCTGGACTTTACCGGCGGAATCCCGGTACGCGAATCGTTTCCAGAACTGTTCGGGAAACGTCATAGATGATGACATTCCACAGTGAGTTTTGCCTGTGTAATATTTGTCTATGGTTTTAGGAACGGTTATCGACATCCAGCTTGATCAGGCCAATTCCATGGGCTGCAAACAGCATGCGCAGCTCTTTCAACGTGTCCTGGCCCTCGATCTCGGCGGCCACCAGGTAACCGAAGTTGGACCACGATGAGTTCGAGACCGACTGGAAGAAGCACTCCCTGACGTTCGAACGGTTGATCAGCAACTTGACCTCGAAAGACCACAGCTTGGTGCGCTTGTCAGAATACTGATTGACGCAGTCCTTGACCTCTTGGTGCCAGTCAGCGCCCAGGTCTTCCATTCCGACAAGATATGGATAGAGCCAGCGGTTGCCGTTGGGTCCGCGTTTGTTGGACGAGCGCTTTTCATCGATGCGTTTCGAGTACACCTCGAACTCTGCCCAGAGGTAGCTTGCCAGCAAGGGGTACAGGCCGTGCTCCCCAATCTTGGCCTCATCTTTGCCGACCGGAGCTGCGACGCCGACGTCTTCCACCGCTGCGACCTCAGCGCTGTCAGATTTCTCGGAGAAGTAGTACTTGCGGGGGCGGCCTTCGGTCGTCTTGAGGTTGGGGTGCTTCTTCTGCAGGCGCGGGCGTTGTGAGTCGATCTCCGCCACTAACTGCTGTAGCAGGTCCGCATCCGTCTCCAGAGCATGGCTGCTGGCCTTCTTGGCGTTGCACTCGCCAGGGAAGGTCGCGACGAGCCACTCGGCAATCTGTCGGGCGGAGAACTTCTCTTCAGGGTGTGCGGTCAGGAAGTCGACGACCGCCTCGCCAAGGTTAAGGGCCATGGTGTTGTTCCTCTTGGGTCACTCGGCCATGGCCTTCAACAGCGCATCGCGGGCGTCGGAGTAGAACTGGATGTCGATTTTGGTTGCCATGTCGTCGGACAAGTCGACCAACTGGCGCCGACACGCCACCGGCATCAGCAGCGAGGTCGCGCCTTTCTCAACAGCGATCTCGGCTATCGTGACTGCGTTGTGGACGGGTTCAATCGAGCCCCCGAGATTGATTTCGCCGACTATGATCAACCCGCCACGCACGCTTCGCTTCAGCAGCGAGGTGCAGAGGGCCACCAATGAAGCCACGCCGAGCTTGGCCCCAGACTTCGCCGCGTCAAACGCCCGAAGCTGCACCGTGAATTCATGCTGCCGAGGGTCTTTGTCGCCAACCAACTGCAGCGCCCTAGCGTACAGGTTTTGCTCTGCGAAGCCGATGCTCTCGCGGAACGCGGGAGGAATGGGCTTGTTGAGGACCTTCACGCCAGACCCAGGGCCTTCGTTGACCTCGATGCGGTAGAGGCCCGAGTTTTCCTCGCCACCACCGGGGCTGATGGTCCACACCTGTCCAGGCTCCAGCGGGTCGCCGCCGATGCTGTTGTCGCTCTGGAGTTCCGGAGTCGACACGAACTTCTCGACGCCGTCAGCACCCATGACGTAGCTGAAATGCGTGTTCCGAAACTCGGCGGCACCGACCCGCTTCTGTTGCTCCTTGACGCGGCGCCGGACCTCCATGGCGATGCGAACGGCCCATTCCAGATCCTCGTCGGGGACCGGGACATCCGCGCTGGGGTACAGCAGTTTGAGCAGGCCACTGACCGTCTTGTTGATCGCATTCGTATCGCGGCCCGACAGGGCGCCGCCAAAGAAGACGCGGTTCTGCAACTCGCTCACGCGACTCTGGTTCCGAAGCTGGCTCCAGCACTCGGACAGGAAGTCGCTGACCAGGCCGAAGTGGTTGGTGACCAAGTCCTTGTTGATCTTGGGTACGTCCCAACCCGGCAGAAACGCGTGGATGCGGTCCATGAAGGCGGTGTCGTCGCGCATCTCTGGCGGCATGGGTCCGAACAAGTGCCCCACGCGCTGCTGATGTTCCACATCGACGTCGAAGTTGCCGACCAGGACGATGCTGCCGTCCGCCCGAATGCTCTCCTTGCCACGGCTGAACTCGCCGGACTCCATGTAGCCCTTCATGATGTTCACGCCGTCCTTCTGGTCGAAGGAGATGCCTGACACCTCATCGAAGCAGACCACGTCGTACTGGCACACCAAGCCTCGACGGCCCTTGGGTGTGTTCTCCACGAACATCTTGGCCACAGTCGCCTTGCCGCCGGAAATGAGGTGGGCGTAGGGCGAAACCTGCTGAAACAGATGGCTCTTGCCGGTGCCGCGCGGCCCGAGCTCCACCAGGTTGTAGTTGCGCTCCACAAACGGCACCATGCGCAGGAGAAGAGCATTGCGCTGGCGGTCGCTCAGCGCGCCTGACTCAATGCCGATGGACCGCAGTAGAAAGCACTTCCATTCTTCGGTGGTGAACGCCTCGCGCGCCTTGGTCAGGGTGTCCAACACGTCGCGCTTCGATAGCTGAATTTCCCGCAGCGACGTGATTCCAAACGGTCGCCCTTTGGCCTCCTGGGCAATGGCCACATCGAATGTCACGCCCAGCTCGGCATAGAAGCCACCGGTCAACATGCGTTCGTGCTGGTTGACCAGCTCGCTGCTGATGCGCACATCTGTCAGGCGCAGGCTCGGCAGGCTGGCGACGTACTCGCCCTTGTTGTCCACGCGCGCCGTCACGAGGTCGATGATCTTCACCTCGCCGGTTTCCAGCGCCTTGGCCTTGAACAGCTCTTCCTCGCCGGCGCGCACCGTGCGGGACTTGAGTTGGCGTTGAACAATTTCCAGCCCTTCGTCGATCTCCTCTTGATCGGTGCTGGCGCAATAGCGCCCGAGCATGAACTCGACAACGTAGGTAGGCACCGGAAACTGGCGACTGAAGGTGCGGACCAAATCCTTCCGGACCAGATACCCTTCCAGCACCGAGGCGGCTTTTTTGTCTATCTCATCCAATTCAATCATTCATCATCCTCCGCCGATCACGGTGTTTGCCTCGGCCACCAGCTCGCCCGATGCGCTGAGCAGGACCAGAAACGCCGCGCGGCCTTGCAGTTCTTCGTTCTCAACAACCACCGATGCGGTGCCGTTGTCCTTGAGCGGCTTCACGCTTACGACCACGCTGGATGCCGGGTCGCCCGCCTGGGTGCGAATGTCCAAGGACAGATTCGCGTACTGGCCGTCCACGGCAACCGTGCAGCGCAAACCCTTCCAGGCGATGTCGGTGACCTCGGCCACCTGCTTGGCCGAAGCGCTCCCGCTTCGAGTCACCACCAGATACAAGGTCAGGCACTCTTGCAGGCTCAACCCGCCATGGTTGTAGTCCACCGATTTGCCGTAGCAGCTCACGCCGTCGGCCAGGGCGAACTGTTGGTTCGGATTCCAGAACCAGGGGTACAAACGCTCACCGGTGGAAGCGCCTGGCTTGATCGAGGCGCAGCGCCCCCATTTGTTGTCGATGAGGTCCTTGGACATCTGAATCGTAGGTAACTTGCCCGGCAGGAGCAGCCAGCCGTGGTCGGTCACCACCCTAACGCTGTTCCAACCCGCAGCCAACAAAGCTGAGATGCGTTCCGCAATTTCTGCGAGAAGCGGGTCGATGTGCTTGGCCAGCTTCCAACCACGCGCATGTCCCTCGCTGTCGATATCGCCAAATTCGCACCACGCGTTGCCTTGGCCGTCGCCGTTCTCGGTTCGGTCCAGTAC
>CAISDD010000072.1 GCA_903883985.1 uncultured Pseudomonadota bacterium
CCCGCCGACAGAGTAGCATCCTTCGAACAGTCGAACCATGAATAAATCCAACTAAATCAGCGCTTCCCTAGGGTTACTCGGTTTGTAGGCAAAATCAGTTACGCGACATTACTTATCGTGAATTTTGGTAACTACTCAGGTACTGCCGTATTTCTCCCTCCCCTTCAAGGGGAAGGCCGGGATGGGGATGGGGTTATTGCGCTGTCACACGCTTTTACCTCATCCCCACCCTAACCTTCCCCTTGAAGGGGAGGGGATTGCTGTGGTTGTTTTGAGGCGATCGCTTCGACCTGAGCAGTTACGAATTTTGGTGCAAAGTGACAGATGACCATTATCCAGGTTTTCGTCCTGAACACCCACACCAACGTGCTGGGCAATAACGCATAGGCAGCCATCATGGAACAAATCTTGTTTCTCGCAGTGGGCGTTGTACTGGGTGGTATCGTTGCCTGGCTCACTCTCAAGGGCCGCCATCAGGCCGAATACCAGCGTGGCCGCACTGACACCCAGTTCGAACTGGTCAGCGTTCAGGAACGTCTGAAGTTCATGGAAAGCCAGCTTGCGGCACACAAGCAGGAATTCGCCAGTATGGAATCTAAAGCCAACAC
Source organism: uncultured Pseudomonadota bacterium (assembly GCA_903883985.1). Classification (GTDB taxonomy): domain Bacteria; phylum Pseudomonadota; class Gammaproteobacteria; order Burkholderiales; family Thiobacillaceae; genus PFJX01. Next base: position 609 of record CAISDD010000072.1, read on the forward strand.
TTGGCGGGACGACTTGGACAAGGTGCGCGACGACAATGCCCGGCTTGGTGAACGAGCTTCCCGCGTACCCCATCTGGAAAGTCGGATTAAAGAACTGGAAGCCAGCTACAAGCAGCAGCAAGAGGCACTGCTTGATATTTCCAGCGATGAGGCAGAGACCTCCCAGGCACTGGAAAGCGCAAAGCAGCAAGCCACTGACCTGAGCAACCGTCTGAAAACTACGACTGAATCGCTCAACAAAATCCAGGCCGATCACGCCAACCAGCGTGAAGTCCAGGGTAGCCTGACTAGCGAACTGCAATCGCACCGTGAACAACTCGCCGAAGCCCAGACTGCGCTGCAGCAAGCGCGGCAAGAGGAATCTGCCCTCCAGAAAACCGCTGCCGACCAGCAGGCCCAACTCGCCACCCTTGCCACCTCACTTAAAGCCGAGCGGCAACAGGCGGTGGAAAAGCTGGCTTTGCTTCAGGATGCCAAAGAGCAACTGACTCTCCAGTTCAAAACGCTGGCCAGTGAAATCCTGGAAGACAAATCCAAGCGTTTTACCGAGCAGAACCAGACCAACCTGGAACAACTACTCACCCCCCTCAAGTCCCAACTTCAGGAATTCAAGGGCAAGGTGGAAGAGGTTTACGTGCAGGAGGGCAAAGACCGTAGCGCCCTGGCCGAGCAGGTCAAGAACCTGATGTCTCTCAACCAGCAACTTTCCAGGGACGCTCACAACCTCACCAGCGCCCTCAAAGGCCAGTCCAAAGCTCAGGGCAACTGGGGCGAGATGATCCTGGAGCGGGTGTTGGAAGCCTCCGGTCTGCGTCGTGACATCGAATATGACATGCAGGAGAGCCACACCCGAGAAGACGGAAGCCGCGCCCAGCCAGACGTGGTGATTCACCTACCCGAAGAGCGTCACCTCATTGTTGATGCCAAGGTATCCCTCACCGCCTATGAGGATTACGCCAACGCCGAGACCGATATCCATCGTGAAACGGCCCTGAAGCGCCACCTGGATTCCGTGCGCAACCACATCAAAGGCTTGTCGGAGAAGCAATACGAAGCCATCTATGGCATCAAGTCCCTGGATTTCGTGCTCATGTTTGTGCCGGTTGAGCCTGCCTTCATGCTCGCCATCGCTCACGACAGCGCACTCTGGCAAGACGCCTGGAACAAGAACGTTTTGCTGGTCAGCCCCAGCACCCTGCTGTTCGTGGTGCGCACCGTCGCCCACCTCTGGCGCCAGGAACAACAAAACCGCAATGCCCAGGACATCGCCAAGCGCGGTGCAGAACTGTACGACAAGCTGGTAGGTTTCGTCGAAGACTTGGATAATCTGGGCAACCGCCTGCAACAGGCGCAGAAGGCCTACGACGCGGCCTATGGCAAGTTCACGGGCGGGCGCGGCAACGTGATCCGTCAGGCCGAGATGCTGAAAGGCCTGGGTGTCAAACCCTCAAAATCCCTGCCTGCGGCCCTGGTTGAACTCTCCGAAGACGAAGCAGCCGCGCCGGCGCTCATTTAACGACAAGTTCTTCGTTGCCGAAGCCATGCCCATACTGACCCTGTATGGCAAGATACTGTCTGAAAATCGTCTGCCCACACTCACCCAAGCAGCGACTGGACCAGAACGGGTGCTTCGACTATGTGCGACCGGGATTGCTGGGTTCACTGTTTTATCGTTCCCACGCTCCAGCATGGGAACGCAGTTTTGGACGCTCCAGCGTCCCGACCTAGAGCAAGGCCATGAGCCGAAGCCGATACGTCATCCTGGAACCGGATAAGCCGCATTTCCTGACATGCACAGTAGTCGAGTGGCTGCCCGTGTTTACCCGC
>CAISDD010000073.1 GCA_903883985.1 uncultured Pseudomonadota bacterium
GCACGCCGGATTCGTAAGGCGGCAGAGCCGCCAACGACTCCGCTGTACCCGCAAGGGGCACGCCGGATTCGTAAGGCGGCAGAGCCGCCAACGACTCCGCTGATCTTCCTTGCAGGGAGCGACCTTGCGCGTCGTCGCGCCTTGCCAGACAACTCGCCAGACGCACACCCGGGCGTGTTCAACTGAGGATTCAAGGATGATGCCTGAGCGCCGTCGCCTCAACCTGGGCCAGCGCCTGTTGCTCGCGCTGGTGCTGGCTTATCTCGGCCTGATCCTGGCCCTGCCTCTGACTGCTTTGGCCATGCGTGCGCTGGGATCCGGTCCTGGCATGCTGCTGGCGATATTTTCGGACACGGCCGCGCTGGAGGGTCTGAAGCTGACCCTGATCCTCGCCGGCATTGCTCTGGTCGGCAACGGCCTCATCGGCGTCGCCGCCGCCCTGGTGCTGGTGCGCCACCGTTTCTTCGGGCGCGGACTGCTCGACACTCTGGTCGACCTGCCTCTGGCGCTATCTCCGGTCATGACTGGCCTGGCTTTTCTGTTCCTGTTCGGACGCGGCGGCTGGTTTGAACCGTGGCTTACCCTGGCCGGGATCAAGGTCAGCTTCGCCTTCCCCGGCATGGTGTTGGCCACCCTGTTCGTCACCTTTCCGTTCACCCTGCGCGAAGTCGCCTATGTGCTGATCGAGCTGGGCAACGATGAGGAAGAGGCTGCCGTCACCCTGGGTGCCACGCCCTGGCAGACTTTTCTACTGGTCACCCTGCCCAACCTGCGCTACGGGCTGGGCTACGGGCTGGTACTCACCCTGGCTCGTGCCCTGGGCGAATTTGGCGCGGTGCTGGTGATCGGCGGCGCCATCTCGGGTCAAACCCAGACCGCCACCACCTTCATCTACAACGCCCTGGAAGAACGCCAGACCGGCCCTGCCTACGGGATGGCACTAATCCTGGCAGCCGCCAGCGTGCTGTTCCTGTTGTCCATGGAATGGATCAAGAGACGGCGCGATAAGGAAAAGTAAATTAGGAAAAGTAAATTAGGAAAAGTAAATTAGGAAAAGCAGATAAGTGATGCTGCGAAACAGATTTGGTTTGCCACCGGGCCCCTCACCCTGCCATCTCCCGAAGGGAGAGGGTTCCACCTCCCCTCCGGGGGAAGGGCCGGGGATGAGGGCCTGCGCCGGCAGCTTAATGAAGGCAAGTTACGCGACATTACTTAAGGATAAATATGAGCATCCGCGTGGAGCATCTGTTCAAACGCTTCGGTGATTTCGTCGCCGTGGACGACGTTACTCTGGAGGTGGAAAGCGGCGAGCTGGTGGCCTTCCTCGGCCCGTCGGGCAGCGGCAAGAGCACCATCCTGCGCATCATTGCCGGCCTAGACAGTGCCGACTCGGGCTCGGTCTTTTTCGCCGGCCAAGCCGCCGACCATCTGCACGCGCGCGCGCGCGGCGTCGGTTTCGTGTTCCAGCATTACGCCCTGTTCCGCCACATGACGGTGGCGGAGAACATCGCCTTCGGCCTGCGCGTGCAGGGAAAATCACGCGATGAACAAGGCCGACGTGTGCGCGAACTACTCGATCTGATGGGACTGGCCGGCTTGGGCGAGCGTTATCCCCGGCAACTCTCCGGCGGCCAGCGCCAGCGTGTCGCGCTGGCGCGCGCACTGGCGCCAGAGCCCCAGGTGCTGCTGCTGGACGAGCCCTTCGGCGCGGTCGATGCCCGCGTGCGTGAGGAGCTGCGGCACTGGCTGCGGCGCCTGCACGACGAGGTGCATGTCACTTCCATCTTCGTCACCCATGACCAGGAAGAGGCCTTCTCGGTGGCCGACAAGGTCATCGTCATCAACCGCGGCCGCGTCGAGCAGGCCGCCTCGCCCGCCGACATCCTCGACCACCCGGCCACCGAATTCGTCGCACGCTTCATTGGCGACGCCAGTCTACGAGGGCGAGGTGCAGGGCGGAGTGGTCCCGATCGGCCGGCTCGAGATTCCCGCAGCGGGCTTGGCCGACGGCACCGAAATCAGCGCGGTGCTGCGCTTCTACGACCTCAAGTTCTGGAAGGAGGACCAGGGTATCGCCCGCGTTGTGCGCACCATGACCCTGGGCGACCGGGTCAAGGTCGAGGCGGTGATCGACGACGGCCCCGTGATCTACTCGCAGTTCCCGCGCCGCAGCAGCCTGCTCGCCGGCATCGAACCCGGCTGTCGCATCCACATCGAGGTTACCCTCGCTCGCCTCTACCCCAAGAACGCAGGCCTCATGGTATCGTCGACGCCGCCGCCGGTTTGAGACGGAGTCTCGCTGGCACGGCTACCTGGTTTCAGTCCAGCAGTGCCGACAGGGGGAGGAAGCGCACCGGGTCACCACTCATGATGCGAAGTCCCGCCTCGACATCGACCAGGCCATCGGCCCAGGCCAGAGAGGTCAGTACCCCGGAGCCCTGATTCGCGTAGAGCACTGCGCGCCCGTCTTCCAGCCGGGCGCGCAGGAACTCGCGACGTGTGCCGGCCGATTTTCCACCGATTGGCCAGTCGAAGGCGGCCGGCACGGTGCAGGCATGGGTGCTGCGGGCATGGGCGCCCATGCGCCGCAACAGGAAGGGCCGCACGAACAGGCAGAACACCACGAAGGCAGATACCGGATTGCCTGGCAGTCCGAGGAAATCCGCTTCGGCCACGCGGCCGTAAATCAGTGGTTTTCCCGGTTTGATGGCCACCTTCCACATCTCGATGCGGCCGAGTTGCGCCACGGCGGCCTTGACGTGATCTTCCTCGCCCACAGAGACGCCGCCGCTGGTGAGGACCACGTCGGCGGCATCGGCGGCCAGTTGCAGCGCGGCGACGGTGGCATCCAGGCGATCCGGCACCTGACCCAGGTCGATGACCTCGACGCCGATCTGGTCGAGTAGTGCGGTCAGGGTGGCGCGATTGGAGTTGTAGATGCGCCCAGGCGGCAGGGGCTGCCCGGGGGCCACGAGTTCATCTCCGGTGAAGAACACCGCGACTTTGAGGCGGCGCACCACGTGCAACTCGGTGGCGCCGACCGAAGCGGCCACCCCGAGTTGTGCGGGGCCGAGCCGGGTGCCCGCAGCCAGCACGACCTGATCGGCGCGGATGTCTTCCCCGGCACGACGTATATGGCCACCCGGCCGGGGTGCCACCGTGATGCGAACCCGGCCGGCATCGACTTCACAGTCTTCCTGCATCACCACGCAGTCGGCTCCGGGTGGTAGCGGTGCCCCCGTGAAGATACGCGCCGCCGTTCCAGGGGACAGTTCGCAGCCCAGTTCGCCTGCGGCGATGCGCTGCGAGATCGTCAACCACGCCTCGCGGTTCCAGTCTGCCAGGCGCAATGCGTAGCCATCCATCGCCGAGTTGTCGAGGGGCGGTACGGTGACGCGGGAGACCAGCGCAGTGGCGAGAACTCGGCCCAGGGCGCTGACCGCAGCACAAGTCTCGAACGAGCCTAGCGGCCGGGCGGCGGCGAACAGCTTCGCCTGCGCCGCGTCAAGGGAAAGCGGGGCATCACTCATAGTGCGTACTCGAGAACGAAAGCCGTGAGGGTATCGATGTCGTCGATGGGGAAGTGTCGAATCTTGCCGGGCGGGGCCCGATCCGCCGCTACGGCGATGAAACCGGTCTCGCAGGGGTGCAGCCAGGGCTGCGCATTGGCCGCCCGCCAGACTTCCAGCTTGGCGATGTCGGCATGCTTGTAGCCTTCCACCAACACCAGGTCGCAGGGGGGGATGCGCCGCAGATGCGCCTCCAGGCCTGGTTCCCCGCCGCCGTGCAACTCCCGCACCAGCATCCAGCGATGCGGCGAGGTCAGCAGCACCGCGTCGGCGCCCGCAGCGCGAAACCGCCAGGAGTCTTTGCCTGGTACATCCACCGCGAAATCGTGATGGCTCTGCTTGATCACGCAAACCCGTAGCCCAGCGCTGCGCAGCCTGGGTAGAAGTTTTTCGATCAGCGTGGTCTTGCCGCTGCCGCTGAAACCGGCGACCCCGAGGACTTTCAAACTGGATTCCTCAGCCCTGGCCCGCTAGCCGGCGCAGCCTGAGCACCACGCGACCAAACCCGGCGGGCATGCTGGCCGCAGCGGTTTCCAGTTCCACCGCGTCGAGCATATTCTTCACGGTCAGGCCGAGATCGGTGTCCCCCTCGATCCGCAGCCGGCGGTTGAAGAACAGCGTGTCGGGATCTTCCAGACGCAGAGCCAGGCGCGCGAAGTCGGCCCCCGTCGCGGTGAAGGTGACGTCGTCAGGACCGTGGCTTACGGCGCGAAAGCCGTTGGCATGCAGCGAAAAATGTAGCTTCAGGCCGAAGTCGCTGACCTCAACGCAAAAACGCCGGCCAGTGACGTGGCTCCAGTCCAGCGAGCGCAATGCAGGCCAGGCGACCAGGTTGGCGGCGAGCGCGAAGGCGCGCGATGCCGGCCAGGATGGCATGTTGGCGACCAGGCGGGCGAGCGGTTTGGGGAATGTGAGTAGGTTCATGGGCGTAGCAGTTGAGCGGTAAAGTGGACAGAGCGGTCAGGCGTTGTGCGCGGAAGTTGCACTGTCCCCCTCACCCTTGGACGAATAGGCCATGCCGGCCTCGCCCAGCCAATAGCCGTCACAGGGCTGGCCGGGCATGAGTTTGTCGAGTTGTTCCGGGGCCGCACTCCCATCCAACAGCGCGCGGAACACCGCCACCACCCGCCCCATCTGCCGCGACTGCGGCGAAAGACGCAGGACGTCGATCCGAGCGGCGCGCAGATCATCGATCCGGTGCGCCAGGCTCATGACCTTGGCAGATTGAGTCTGTATGCCGTTGATTGTCAGGAAATCCTCGCCCTCACGCGTGCGCATGGTCAGCCCATCCGGGTGGTCGATGCAGCGAAACTGGCAATCATCTTTCTGCAGGTTGTAATGGCGCGCGGTAAAACAACGCGCCGAGAAGGCCAGAGGCAGGCGCCCATAAGAGAACAGCTCCGTTTCCATGGCGCCGACCCTGGGCATCGCCGCCAGCATTTCGCGCGACATCTCCACCGGAGGCACCCAGCGCATCGCCCCAAGTTCACCCAGCAGGGTCAGGGTGTCCGGGTTGTAGACATTGAGTGTGGGCCCGGCCACGAAGGGCACCGCCTTCTCCGCCAACAAGCGCACCGCTCCCCACTCGTTGGCTTCGACCAGGAAGCGGCCATCGGCGACCAACTTTCGCAGCGCCTTGAGATCGGATTCCGACTCGATCAGCGTCTGTGTCGAAAGCACCACCTGCTTGCCGGCTGCGGCGAACTTCTCCCCCAGTTCGAGCCAGTCTGGCAGGCGCAGGAGGTGGCGCCGGGAACACACGGTTTCACCCAGATAAACCACGTCCA
>CAISDD010000074.1 GCA_903883985.1 uncultured Pseudomonadota bacterium
CCCGCTTCGTTCTCAGGCCTGGCAGGAGGCCCTACCCACTGTCTTTCATATAGAGCCTAAAAAATGAACACTACTTCCCACGACACCATCGTTTATCGACTGGCCCAGGTGCTGATCAAGCTCAACCGGGGGGAGAAACTCGACCCGCAACAACTGGCGGACGAGTTCGGCGTCACCCTGCGCACGATTCAGCGCGACCTCAACGAACGCTATGCCTACCTGCCGATCCAGCGCGAGGGCAAGCGTTATTTCATCGATCCGGCCTTCCTCGGCAAACTGACGATCCGCGACATCGAACGTTTCGCCTCGCTGGCTGGCGTCAGGGGATTGTTCCCGTCGCTCTCGGACGATTTCCTGCGCGATATTTTCGATGCGCGAATGCAGTCCGCCCTGCTGGTCAAGGGCCACCATTACGAAGACATTTCCGGCAAGGAAGGGCTGTTCCGCAAACTCGAGGACGCCATCATCGCGCGTCGCCGCATTGACTTCGATTACCTCAAGGCCGAGGCCGCCAAACCCTACGCCGAAGTCGAGCCCTACCGGCTGGTCAACCACAACGGCATCTGGTACCTCGTCGGCAAGGACGGCGACCGGCTCAAGACCTTTGCTTTCGCCAAGGTGAGCAACTTGCGCGTGCTCGAGCACGAGTTTGAGCACGATCCGGCTATTGACCGAACGCTGGAGAACGAGGACGGCATATGGCTGAGCGAGGACAGGAAGGAAATCGTCCTGAAGATTTCAAGCGAGGTTGCCGGCTACTTCAGGCGCCGCAAGCTGATCGCCAATCAGGTGATCGAGAAGGAACTCGAAGATGGCGGCCTGATCGTTTCCGCCCGGGTCGGCCATCCCAATCAGGTGCTGCCGATCGTTCGCTACTGGATTCCACACCTGCGCATCATCAGTCCTGAAGGCCTGCAGGTCGAGATGGAGCGGGAGATTCATATCTATCTGGAGCACTGAGCGCGCTGCAGTTCAACACCACACCAACAAAGTCACCAGGGGACTCCATGAAATTCAAGAAACTCGGCATCGCGCTTTCCGGCGGCGGCGGCAAAGGCGCGTATCAAATCGGCGTCTGGAATGCCCTGCGCGACTTTTCGCTTGACACCCAAATCGCCGCGATTTCAGGCGCCTCGGTCGGCGGGCTCAACGGTGCGCTGATGGCCCAGGGCAAGTACGACAAGGCCGAATCGATGTGGCTCAACATCGAGACCCACGACATGCTCACTCTTCAGGACAGCGACTGGATCGCCAGCAAACTGGTGACGCTCGGCGCCATGGGCGCCATCTCGCCCCAGCTCCTGGGTCTTATCAAGACCAAAGGACTGTTCAAGCAGGATGGCCTGCAAAGCATGATCGACCAGGGGCTTGACGCCGAACTGCTGGCCAGTTCAAGCACCCCGCTGACGGTGGCTCTGCACCATGCCGGTGACAACCGGGTCACCTACCAGCCGATACGCGAGGCGCGAATCGCCAACAACGCCCTGCTCGCGACGGCCGCCTTGCCGATGATCTTCGACGAGGTGCAGATCGATGGCGCCACCTACAGCGACGGCGGCTTTTATTGGGGTTTGCCGCACAAGAATGTCGACAACACCCCGATCAAGCCCCTGATCGAAGCGGGCTGCGACACGATCATCGTGGTCTGCCTGTCGCAGGACGATCTGGCCATCACGCCCAGGATGTTTCCGGGCGTGCGCATCATCCCCATCGTACCCAGCCACTCACTGGGCGGACTCACCGCGACCATCGACTTTTCCAACAAAGGGGCCGAGCGACGCATGGAGCAGGGTTATGCCGATGCGACCTCGCTGCTGCAGCACCTCGATCTGTTCCTGAGCAACGAGGATCAGTACCAGTCCCTGTGGCAACGCGTCGCCGCTGGCGCCGAAGCGGAAAAGGATATCCGCTCCAGGCTGCGGCAAGTCGATCAAAGCCATGCCAAAACTGCCTCCGACATTGGCGATTTCGACCGCATCGTGGCCAACGACGACTTTAGCCGACCGCTCGAACTGGCTGACGATGATGGCCCGCCGGTCGCGCTCGCCACCCTGGCCCTGGATAATGCGGCCCTGCTGGCCGACCTTGAACGTCAGCAAATCCAGACCGATGTGGATGGATTCCTGACGCAAAACCAGAACAACCGTCAGATGGTGGAAGCGACGGTGCTCGATGCCCTGGCAGCCCTGTCGCCGGTCAGTGGTCGCGCCAATCATTTGCAGGAACAAGGTGTTCTGGATCGGCTATGGAGTTCCATTACCGGCAAAAACCAGAAGCTGGCGGCGGAAAATGACCACGCGCTGGCCCAGGCGCAGTTCGCTGCGCTGCGCCTGATCGCCGCCGTGCAGGAAAAAGGCGCAATTACCCTGGAATTCACCTGTGCTCTGCAAAACCGCCTGACCGGTGCCTTTCGTGAAATCGAGCGACAGGGAACACGCCATAACCAGGATTTACGCCGGGTCTATCGCTCGCTGGCCGGGGTCTATACCCAACTGCGAAATCGCCTGATCGAGCACGATGTGCGGCTGGAAAGCCTGGAACGCCAGGGCCGCCTGCACCACTGGCTGCTACACCACAATCAGCCACGGCACCAGGGAAAAATTCTTGCCTCGCTTCCGGTTCCCTTGCGCCTGGCCTGCCTGGCCAACGACTTTTTCCATCTCACCCAAGGCGCCTGGACGGTCGAAGAACTGTTCAGCCTCAAGGAAATGTGCAGCAAGGTCGGCTTGAGCGACGACAACCCGATACGCGTCGCGGATTTTTGCGCAGACCTCCTTGGCCAGCGGGAGAACGCGTCAGCGCTCCTGGAACGTCTGGCGGAGCACGAGCAGCAACACACGATCCCCATTGCCGCCGCCCACTGGTTGCGTGATGTCCGCAACCACGCACTTCCCGACGGGTCGGGCACGGAACAGGCCCTCGAGCGCTGGAAGTACGCACCAGACACGGTTCTGCCCGCCTGGGATTTTCTGGCGGAACTGCTGTATTACATGAAGGCGGCGGGTTTCATTCCGCTGCGGCATAGCGAACTGGGCGAGACCAAGGCCGTATGGATCGGGCAACTTCAGGCCCTGGGCCAGCTCGTTCACGAGAACATCCTGCCCCCGGCGTTTGCCGACGAGATCAAGGCCGTAAAGCAGGCGATCGAATCCTTCAAGCTTGCCGTTCCCCTCGTCGGGCAGTTCAGCGTTGGAAAATCCACCCTGCTCAATACCTGGCTGGGCAAGTCGGTGCAAAAGGAAGACCTTCATCCGTGCACCGGCATCGCCACCGAGTTTCATTTCGCCGCAGCCAAGGCCGAGAAACTGGTGGTGCATTGGCAATCTCCAGACCCTGCCTGCCTTGTCGAACGGGAGGAGTACCCTCTGGGTCGTTATGGGGAAATGCAGACGGGGCGGCTAGCCGCCGGCCGGGAGGCGTTGTTTGTCGAGTTGCACTGCAATCTGCCTCAATTGGCGCGCCATCCAGACCTGGTGCTGGTGGATACCCCGGGCCTGGGTTCCAACCAGAACCTGCACAATCAGGCATTGGCGCACTACCTGGGCGAAGGGGTGGTATTCATTCTCTGCATTACCCGACTCAGTCATGTCGGCAAGGACGAACTGGCTTTCGTGCAGCGGCAGCGCGCCCTGGGACAAAGTTTCTCCCTGCTCGTCTGTCAGGAAGACCTCAACAACGCCAGCGAATGTGAAAACACCCGAAGCAACGCCCGGGTACAGGCCGGACTGGAGGAGGATCAACTGGTCCGCGGATGTTCGGCACGGGAAGGGCAACTGGCGGGCTTTGAAGACATCCTGGCGCATATCGAACAACAAAAGGCCATCCTTTTTCAAAGTCGCCTGGCGCCCCGGATTCAAATCCTGATCCAGCACGCCGAACGCCTGATTCGCGATCAGCTTGCCGCCAATACCGGCGCCAATCAATTGCAGGACAAGAAGGCCCTCATGGCCAAAGGCATGGCCAAACTTGAAGAATCCTACGTCCAGGAAGAGCGGGATTTGCTCAAGGACTGCGCCGGCAGCATTGCGCGCCAGGTCCAGGCCAGCGTCGGCAGTTTCCTGCGCGGAAGACGCGAGGCCTATGTCAGCCAGGTTCTCGCCGGCCAGGGCGTCGGCCCTTTGCTCGCTGCCGATGCCCAGAACGCCTTTCAGCTTGCGGCGGAACAGAGTCTCACGCCGCGCCTGAAGGACGCTGCCCGAAGCCTGGGCAAACATGCGCAACTCGAAGCCATGTGCCAGATCGGCGTGGCCGCAGGCGGTCTCGCCGGTGTTGACGGTAGCGCAAATATGCTGGGGGGCACCGCGGCAGGCGTAGCCGCCGGCGCCGCAATCGGTTCCGTGATCCCCGGCATCGGCACGGTCATTGGGGGCTTGATCGGTGGCTTGCTGGGTTTTTTTGTCTCCCGCAGCAGCCAGCAAAGCGAAGCCGAAGGACAGGTCAATCAGGCCATCGAAGCCGTCATCGCCCAGTTGGGCGGCCAGATCGTTCCCGTCCTGCAAAGCCAGGCCAGCCGTTTCCTGGCCGCTGTCCGCCAGCAAATCGAAGCACAACTGACGACAGAAAAGCAGAACATCGTTCAGATCGAGCAACAGCTTCAGGCCGATTCGGCACAAAAACAGGCCATCGAACAAAAAGCACAGGCGGCCCTGACTACCGTCAGGCAACTCCTGATCCAGACACTTCCCAAGGAAAACTGAGCCATGTCCGTACTCAACAAATTGAGAAATATAAATTCAAACAAGGCGGCCCAACTGTTTGAACGTCATCCCCTGGCAAACGAAGCACTGGAACTGCGTTTGCAGTACCTGGCGGGCATTGCCCTGGGTACCGCCATCGATCGGGAACCGAGCGAAACCGAGCGTCAGGCGTTTGTCGGTCTGGCCAACAGCCTGAGCGTGGACGCCGCCGAAGCGGAGGAGCAACTTCGGGAGCGGGACAGCGCCAGTGAAGATGATATCGCTTCCCTGTTCGACGCCGTCCGCCGGAAAAATGCCGCCTGGCTGTTCCTGCTCGATCTGGCCTGGCTGCAGGTGGCGAATAGAAAAATAGGGAGCACCGAATCCGAAGTCATGGAACAGTTTGTCGATTTGCTGAAAGTCGACACCAGGGAATCGAAGTTTATCCTGCCTTTTGCCCTTGCCATCAAAAATCGGGATCTGCCGGAAACGTTTCGGCAGTCGCTTTTAATTCCAGAGAATTCAGGTCTGAAGGCCAGGGTTCCAGAGTTGATGTCATCGATCGGGTACAATGAAAACAACATAACAGAACTCACCAGAGCCAATAATTCATTGTTTGTTGAATCAAAAGACAACGGGATGCGAAGGGCTATATCTCCGAGTGAAGTCTTCAACTTTGAAATTCAATCCGGAAATATTAATTGGATAAGTACAATTGGTAAAAGTGTATCTTGCGGAGATCCGATTGCCACTCTAGTGATAAGAAGATGGAACAGAAAACCAGGTGAAGTTTATTATTGTAATGTAACTGGTTACGAACATGTACCTGCGCCCCACGATGGGTTTATATTAAAACAACTAATTCCAGATGTTGGAAATATAAGCATGACACAGGTGTTGGGAACAATGTATCGAATCTAATCCAAAGCCTGACCAAAATTCAATCCATCTCCAACCCGACAACAAACTAAAGAGAAAGAAACCATGTCCATATTCGACAAACTTGCCAACCTTAACACCAACAAGGCTGCCAAATTACTTGAGCGTCACCCCCTGTCCGGCGAAGCGCTTGAGCTGCGGCTGCAATATCTGGCCGGAATCGCCCTGGGCACGGCCGTCGATCGTACGGCATCGGCGGCAGAACGACAGGCCTTCCTTGCGTTGGCGACCAGTCTGAGCGTGGATGCAGCGGACGCGGAAGAGCAATTCAGCGAACGGGGCAATGTAAGCGAAGACGACATTGGTGCGCTGTTCGACGCCATTCGTCAGAAGAATGCAGGCTGGATGTACATCATGGACGTCGTCCGCATGCATGCGGCGGACAAGAATATCAATCAGAGCGAGCAGAATGTGGCGGGACAACTTGCTGATCTGATTGGCCTTGACAAGTCAAAAATACAGCCACTGGCCAGCCTGGCGGTTCTGCTGGCGAAACGTGATCGCGTTTCAATTCAAAAAGCGCTCTTTAAACTCAGTTTTTCCGACAGGAAACTGAATGAATACATCGCCATTCTCGTTCGGCAGGTATTTCCCTATTCAGGAACCATCAACGATCGCTACATCGACAATGGCCAGGGTGCCTTGACCGACACCCAAAGCGATTTGATGTGGATGCGCGTCTGCGTCGGACAAAAATTTAGTGACAACAAGGCATCAGGATCGGCAATAACCTATTCAGACATTGACGATGGACAAAAAGCTACTGCAGAATTGAATCGGAACGGATTTTCCGGCTTCTCTGACTGGCGTCTTCCGACTTATGACGAACTTAAAGGACTCGTAACGCCAAAAAGCAATTATCCGGTCATCGACGAAAACGCTTTTATTTCCAACCCCAGAGCCTGGTTCTTTAGTTCGACCTATGAAGTAATTACCAAACGTGGCCAGTCTGGTCGCCAACATCAGATGACCGGATACTTTGACAGCATATCTTCTGATGATTTCGTACTCAGGCTCTGCCGCAAGCCCTGATTAAATAACGGCTCCGTTTTTCCAAAACAGGGCGCCCAAATGAGTGCAGCCCTCCCGCAGACGGGAGGGCTGGCCGGACATCGCCATATTTGAACAGGACACCGCATGAAAAACATCGAAGCCGTTCTTGAATCCCTGCAACCCCACGCTGCGATCAAAGCAGCCAGCAAAGCGAAGTCGAAGGCCAGGCCCGGCAGTTTCTGATCGCCGTTCGCCAACAGATTGAAAAACAGCTCGAAACAGAAAAGCAGAACATCGCTCAGATCGAGCAACAACTTCAGGCCGATTCGGCACAAAAGAAGGCCATCGAACAAAAAGCACAGGCGGCCCTGACTACCGTCAGGCAACTGCTGAAACGACAAACCAAAACAATCACGCTTGAAAACTAAGCCATTTTCAATAACATAAGGAGCCTAAGCTAATGTGCAACAACGAAAAATACATCATTCAAGGAACTGTTTCTGTCGAATTTAAAGAGGGAGGAGGAAGTGCAAATGCCACGCTCACCCCGAGTGCCGATTACCAGGTCAAACACGGTGACAATAAATATGCAGTTGCAGTTAAGGCTGGATCTTCTGACAAAGCGTACATCTCTAACTGCAAGCTATACCTATTAAATAAAAATGGGGCGACAGATCCATTCACTCTCGATGATTCTCTTTTGTCCATCATCGCATGTGTTGCGATAGCGCAGACCAAGGTTGAGGTTGAGGTTGAGCTCGAAATTGAAATTGATAAGATCATCTCCATCCGCTTTCCCGTCAAATGAAAACCGTCATCTTTTGGGGTGCGGGAGCAACGGCCACCGTTGGGATGCGGCTGACCAGCCAGCAGGCGAGTTTTATCGCCGCCTTGGCCGCAAAGGATGGCCTTGCGACTGAGCGAGTTGCCAAGGTTCGTCCAACAGTTGATTTCATGCAGCAGCCTCTTGCCGATTTGCTGCAAGTGCTCGGCGATGACGTTATACCTGCGGAGCTGTATAAAATTACGGATGTTGCCAAAGCCAGCCTGGCCCGACAGTTCACCGGGCGGGGAGTGGCGGAAACGGCACAGACAAGCCACATCCATTGTCTGCGTGGCATATACAACTGGCCGGTACTGAAATTGATATGCCATATTTGCCCAGGTTGGGGCTCTGAACAATTCCAGATCAATGACCTCTTTAACATTCTGGATATGCACCGCCAGAGCGGTCACGGCTTTGCGGTTGGCGAGGACGAGTTCCTGACGCAGCAGCAGATCATCGGAGCCTATCAGGCATTGGTGCTGCTCTTGCAAACCATGTTTTACATGGATTACCAGATTGCGCTCAAAGACAGCATCAAATCGCAGCAACTTCATTTGCATTACGATTTCGCAAAACAGCTTGCACAACGGTTGCAGCGCCAGGCACTCAGTATACCGGTAGCCGATCTGGCAAAGCGCTCATACTTCATGGGCGACGTCAGTTTCGCCAGCCTTAACTATGACCCGCTTGCCCTCTGGGCGCAGTTTATTGCTAACCACGATGTCAATAACCAGGCCAACGTCCCACACGTCGGGGTTCCTTGCGTGCCGCTCAAACTGTTCCATGAGCTAGGACACTTCATGGGTGCGCGCACTTTAGAAAACGAAAATGGCAAGAAAGACGACCTCTGGTATCCAATGAACGAAACCAGCGCGCAACGGCTGAATGATCCCGACTATTGCACCGGGCGGCGTGTTCGGCTGACCAAATACCTGTTTCCGCATGGCTCGCTGTGCTGGCGGGAATGCCCGAGCTGCGGCAAGCTCACCGCCAATCTGGGTGATCGCTGGGAACTGACTTCACCGACATTGATTGCGCCACCGCCGTTGCCCGGATTTCTGGTGGAGGAGCCGAGCAACGGCACCGTAAAAGAAAAGCAAGATTGGCGACTCGGTCGGGTCGATGCGCGACAATGCGTTCATTGCGAAACCATGACCTATGCTCACCATGCATGCGTTGTTATGCAAAGCAGCTTCAAACAACGGCCGCCCGCATTCATTGAAGAGATACAGCATGATTTGCGTAACGTCGTTCAGCAGGCAAAACACATCATTTTGTTCGGTTACAGCTTGCCGAAAGATGATGTGATCTATCGCGCCTTCTTTGCAGCGCGACAAGCCCGAAACAAGGAAAAGAGTGAAGCAGTCCGCTGTTCTGTCGTTGTTGGGCATGCAGGCTCTGACCAATGGCACTACCCCGAAAAAATGCCTACCGATATGGCAGGTGAAGAACTCAATACCCTGCAAGCGGCAAAGGACATTTTTGGTGAAGAAAACGTCCGCTTTTACGGTGGAGGAATACCTGCTGTCTTCACCCAGGGTGATAAATGCTGCTCACAAAAAATCGACCAACTACTCAACTGGAGCATCGCAAACCATGACACTCTCTAATTTCAATTTCTCCGCTGATGATCTGGTGCAGGCCGAGGCCGCGACCATCAACCCCTATCTGGCTGATCCGGCGAGGGGTCTGCAGTTGATTACCCGCCTGATTGCCCATCCGCCCTCCCGGCCATCGGGTGAAAAGCAAACACATCTCGCGCGGATACATCAGTTGATCCACCATGATTTCGTCAAGACCGCCGCCCGTGACGATTACCCGGCCGGGGTGGAAGCTTTTAGCGAATTGCTGGCGCTGGAAGAATCGCTGGAAGACCTGTCGCATTTTCCCGATCTTGCCAACAAGACGATAGTTGGCGTCGGTGGTGGATTCAGCGCCGGAAAATCCCGATTTCTCAACACCCTGCTCGGCGACGCCCTGCTGCCCGAGTCGCTGAAGCCGACGACGGCGATCCCCAGTTTTCTGACGGGCGGTGCGAGCAGCATCGTGGCGCTCAATACCTTCAACCATCAGATTGAACTCGATGGTGCTGCGCTGCAGGCCATCAGCCACGAGTTTTACCGGCATTATCAAACGCTCGGCGAGCACGTCGGCTTTGCCCATGTGCTCAAGCTGCTGATGATCCACTGTCCAGCCTTTCGCTGGAAGAACCTGGCTTTTCTCGACACCCCTGGCTATAGCCACACCGAGGGCAAGGATGTCGAGCAGACCGACCAAAAAATCGCCCTTCAGCAGTTGGCTGAAGCCGACCACCTGATCTGGCTGCTCAGCACCAAGAATGGCTCGATCCGTCAGGACGATCTGGAGTTCCTGCGCACGCTCAAGCACCCGCAGCCGGTTTTCTTTGTCGTCACGCAGGCCGACCTGGTCGGCAATACGCGGATTCATCCGATTCTGGAAAGTGTCGCGCAGGCTATCGATAACGCCGGTATTCCCCGTGCCGGCCTGATGGCGTGGGCGGCACCGCTGGGCGAACGCAACGGGCAGCGCATCGCCGGCGATGATGTCCTGGCCTGGCTCAACGACCTCGACGCGGCGCCGAAATACACCGACAAGCGGCGCAACTGCGCACGGGTTCTCGACAGCTTCATCCTGCATAATCAGAGGTGTCTGGCCAACAACCGCCAGAAACTTAAATTATTCAATGCCCTATTGCCGCTTGCCGGGCAATTGCAATACAGCGAGCAACAGGCGCTGCGCGATCAAATCAAAAATGAACGCGACGACCAGAGCCGCTTTGGCGAACTGATCAGTGAGTTCGAGAAAATCAAGACCGGGATGCTCGAAGCCATCTCACAGATGCTGGGATCGCTGGCGATCGATGACAACCGGGAAGAGGAGAGCGCGGAGGCGCAGTTTCAGGCGGGCCTGGAGTTTTATGAAGGTAATCACAGTGCAGTGGATTATGAATTGGCAGTGAACTGGTATCGCAAGGCCGCGGAACGGGGGCATGCTAACGCTCAGTGCTATCTCGGTGTCTGTTACGAATATGGCGAAGGCATTGACAAGGACAAAATGCAGGCAGTGAGCTGGTATCGCAAGGCTGCAGAACAGGAGCATGCTCGAGCTCAGTGTAATCTCGGTTTCTGTTACGAATATGGCACAGGTATCACCAAGGACGAAACGCAGGCAGTGAGCTGGTATCGTAAGGCCGCAGAACAGGGGTACGCCAACGCTCAGTGTAATCTCGGTGTCTGTTACGAATATGGCACAGGTATCACCAGGGATGAAACGCAGGCAGTGAACTGGTATCGCAAGGCCGCAGAACAGGGGTACGCCAACGCTCAATTTAATCTCGGTTTCCATTACGGCAATGGCACTGGCATCGCGCAGGACGCAGCAGTGGCAGTGGTCTGGTACCGCAAGGCCGCAGAACAGGGGGACGCCAACGCTCAATGTAGTCTCGGTTTCTGTTACGAAATAGGCAAGGGTATCGCCAAAAACGAAACACTAGCAGTGAACTGGTATCGAAAGGCCGCAGAACAGGGGAACGCCAACGCTCAATGTAATCTCGGTTTCCATTACGACAATGGCACTGGCATCGCGCAGGACGCAGCAGTGGCAGTGGTCTGGTACCGCAAGGCCGCAGAACAGGGGGACGCCGACGCTCAATGTTGTCTCGGTGTCCATTACGGCAATGGCACTGGCATCGCGCAGGACGCAGCAGTGGCAGTGGTCTGGTCTCGCAAGGCGGCGGAACAGGGGAATGCTCAAGCTCAGTTCAATCTCGGTGTTTATTACGAAAATGGCGCAGGCGTTGCCCAAGACAAAGCACTGTCAGTGATCTGGTACCGCAAGGCCGCAGCTCAAGGCCATGCTGAAGCGCAGAAAAGAATCCGATAAAAACTCCGCAACCTTCCAAAGCGCCTCGTGAGCGCTTTGGCACAGTTCGTCAAAAGCCACCCTCACCCTGCCTATTCCCAATGCAAGGAAACATCGAGATCATGAAATCACTTGAAACCCTGTTGCTGACCCTGCAACCCCACGCTGCGATCATCGATGGCGAACAACTCGGCGATTTGCAGGCCATGATGGCCGGGCTGAAAGCCAGCCTGTCTGCAATTCAGGAGGAGGGCCGCAACCTGCGCATCGCGGTGGTCGGGCAGATGAAGGCAGGGAAATCCTCGTTTCTGAATGCGGCATTCTTTGGCCGGGATCTGCTGCCCAAAGCCGATACGCCGATGACCGCGGCCCTGACCAAGATCGTGTATGCATCCGAGGCACGGGCGGAGGTGGTGTATTACAGCCGGGACGACTGGGATGGCATCGAGCAGCGTGCCCGCGACTATCCGGTCCGCTTTGCCGAGGAAGAGGCACGGCTCATCGAGGCCGCCCAGAGCAGTCCCTTCGCCAAGCCCCGTAAGCCCTCGCGGGAAGAGGTGGACAGCCGCATTTCGGAATCCCTCAAATCCTCGGTGGAACTGGTAACGAAAGCCCGGGAGCGTGGCCTGGACGTACACGCCTACCTGGGCAAAACCGAAGTGCTGGACAAGGTCGGCGGTGCGGCAGCATTGGCGAGTGCCCTTCATGACTACGTCGGCAGCGGTGGCCGCTACACGGCCATTACCAAGATGTCGGTGCTCCATGTCGATGATTCCCGTCTGCAGGGCCTGGAAATCATCGACACGCCGGGCTTCAACGACCCGGTGGTTTCCCGTGGGCAGGTGACCCGCAATTTCCTCAGCCAGTGCGACGTCATTTTCCTGCTCTCCTCGCTCAGCCAGTTCATCACCGCCGCCGACATGTCGGTGCTGCGGGAGCAATTATCCGAAGCCGGCATCAACGAGAAAGCCGTCTTTCTCATTGGCTCCCAGCGGGACATAGCCCTGCGACAAGACCCCAATATTGCCAGGACGGCGACCCTGCTCGCCGAACGTTATCCACCCGAACAGCGGGCGGGGGCGAAAGTCATGGCGATGATGCAATTGCTCGACAAACAAATGGGGGAATACGCCGGCAGAACCCTCGACGAACAGATCGGCCAGCCCGGCCTGGACGACAAGACAAAACGAATTCTCGGCGCCGTCCGGCAAACCGCACCGCGCTTCATTTCGGCCTGGTCCTGGCTGGTGGCGGAGAAATTTGATTCCCTGTCGGCGGATGATCAGGATCAGCTAAACAAGCTTTGCCGTGATACCGGTTACAACTTCGATGCCGAAAGCCTGCGCCTGCTCTCGAACATCCCGGCAGTTCGAGACGAAGTATTGCGCCAGAAGGAGCACAAGGAACAGTTGATCTCCGGCAAGGAGCAGGCACTCCTGGAAGGGGTGCGGCACAGTGCCGGGGAGCGATTGCGCCAGATGCGCCAGAGTCTGATGGAACGCAGCGAACGTATTCGCAATGGCAATATCGCCAATCTGGAAAAAGCCGAGCAGGACACCATGAAACGCCTTGCTGGCGGGCGTGGTCGCCTGGAAGCTGTCTTTGACGAGCAACTCGTCAACGCTGCACGGCAGTTTGCCCTCCTGAAAACCGACATGCTGGAGCAGGCCCAGAAACATACCCGTGTCGAAACCCTGAGGGAAACCACCTCGGAGTCCTATGAGGTATCGACGTCCCGCTGGTACAAGCCCTGGACCTGGGGAGACACCGAGACACGGCACCGCAACGTGGTGACCGTATACGCCAGCGCCCAGGATGCAATCGAGCACGTTCAATCCTTTGCCCTCAAAAGCACCCAGGCCTTGCAAAAAGCCATCATGGAATGCGTGGATCTGGAGGCGCTGCGCCGAAATGTCGGACAGGCCGCCATGGCCTTGTTCGATACCAGCAGTGCCGATTTTGATGGCGAGTTGATGCTAGCGGAAGTTGGCAAGAGCCTGCGGCGCATTACCATTCCCGCGGTCGATTTCGGCGGCAAGGACTACAGCCAGAGCATCGTGAGTGCATTCGGCTGCGACCGCGTCTCGGAGGGCAAGGTCGACGGACTCAAAATGGCCCAGCGGGCGGCAGTCGCCGCCATTATTAAGGATCTGGAAACGGAAGTGGCCCGGAAAACAAGCTCCATCAACAAAAGTCTGGAAACAAGCAGCACGACCTTCGTCGCTGACATGAGCCGGGATATTCAGGCGGGCCTGACAAGTTTGCGCGAGGCTATCGCCAACAAGGAAAAATCTATTGCGCAAATTTCCCAGGCTCTGAAAACTCTCGACACATGCCTTGACGGTTTTAGATGACTATCTTGTCCTGCTTTAAAACCGGCGATTACCTCAAGGTGAATAACTCATCGTTTTACAGGCACGACTCAGGAAAACATAACAATGAACCTCAATGATTTTTCCTTCACGATTGAAGACATGGCGGCCGCCAGTGCGGCCAGCACCAACCCCTACCTTGCCGACCCGGCTAAAGGACTGGAACTTATCACCCACCTGGTTGCACACCCGCCCACCGGGAAAACCGGGTCTCAGTGGACGCAACTGGAGTGCCTGCATAAGCTCATCCACAGCAGCTACGTCAACCTGGCAGCGCGAGATAATTACCCTGCCGAAGCTCTCGCCTACCGGGATCTTCAGACGCTGGAGGCTTCCCTGGAGGATATGGTGATTTTTCCGGATCTGGCAAACAAAACGGTGATCGGTGTGGGCGGCGGTTTTAGTGCCGGTAAATCCCGTTTCCTGAATACGCTGGTCGGCACGATGCTTCTGCCCGAGGCCCTGGAACCGACTACGGCGATTCCGACCTTTTTGACGG
>CAISDD010000075.1 GCA_903883985.1 uncultured Pseudomonadota bacterium
AAAGGCGGCGCACAGGTCATGGGCCAGGCGTTCGATGACCTTGGCGCCCCAGCCCTGTTGCGCCTGGCGTTCCAGGATGTCGCGGCCGATCTGCCAATAAAGGCCCACCAGTTCCCGGTTCACCGCCAGCGCCGCGCGCTGTTGCGCGGTGTGAATGCGGGTCTTGAGCTCGGCCAGCCAGTCGGCGTAACCGGCGGGGGGCGGGGTAAGGGCGGGCGGGGTGTCGGGGATGGCGGTCATGGGGTGGACTGGGTTACAGGGTGCCTTGGAAGGCGCGGTGGGATAGGGAGGCGAAAAGGTTTTCAGATTCGTCCAAGACCTGTTGCAGTCTGTGGCTGATCTTTTCAGCCTGCCGCATAGCCCTGACAAAGCGCGCCTGATCCTCGATTGGGGGCATGTCGAGATGCAAATCACGGACGATGCTCAAGTTCCAGCCTTCCATGATGGCGCCCTTGCCTGCTTGTTTAGTCTGGCGTCGGATATCCGGATCAAATACCAAGGTTGCCCACAGGTATTCGGGCAAAGCCTTGGCTTTGTTTAGTGTCATGACGCAAAGATGCTTGGTACTAATGCATTCCGGCAAGTCGTACGGCGTTACACACGTGCGGCCTGTCGTACCCATGATGGTGACGATCACATCACCCGGATAGACGCGGAACCGGCGCAGCCCCTCGTATTTTTCCGAGGTGATACAACGCGGCTCGGTCCACTGAAAGCGATTGGTTACGACATTCTCAATACCCAATACGGGCGTGCCCAAATTCAGAAACTCAGAATGCAGTAATTCGCTACCAAATGGACCGCTACGAATGGCATTCGGCTTGTCAGCCAAGATGTCGTTTATCTGGCAGGGAGTAGTTATGTGCTGTTGCTTCGCTGATAGCTGAATATCGAAGTAGGCAGCGCGGAGGAATTCGTCGGCGAGCTTGAGGGCCTCACGGCGTTTGCGGCGGATGGCGTCGGCCTTGTCCAGAATGGCGGCGAGGCGGCATTGTTCATTCACATCGGCCGGCAGGGGAATCTCGAAGTCTTCGACGATTCCCTTGGAAACCTCCTTGAACGTTGCTCCATTACCGAGAGCGGCTAAGCGGGCAGCATTGAATTTCATGCAATGGTAGAGATACCCGGAATGTACCGATGACCCAGGCACCAGGCTCTTGAAACCTTGATTGGTGCACATTTCTTTACCAGCAATCGCCACATGCCCGATTGGAGCTCGGGAACTGACAAGAATGGCTCCCACCGGCAGCATCTGTGTTGAGCAATTCTTAAAACCCGAAGCCGTAATTTTGTCAGGTGTGTCCGTTAGATACGGGCTATCCAGCTTGGCAATATCTTTGGGCGTTACCCAAAGAATCTCGCCACCCCAGTAACCCGCAACATTGGTTTTTGGCGTTGCGCCCGAAACAATGTCACAGCAGTCCGCCAACCGAACCATAGGGTGTGCCATCACAACATCCCCTCCAACTCCGCCAAATCCCCCGCAATTTCTGCCTCCAGCACTTTCATCCGCGCCAGGATTTCCTGTGGTGGGTCATGGCGTACTTCTTCATGGACGGCTTCCTGGTAGCGGTTGAGCGACAGGTCATATTTGTTGGCGCGGATTTCCTCGGCGGGGACGAGGAAGGCCTGGGCGGTGCGGTCGGTGAGGGTTTGCGCGTTTGCTGGCGTTGCTCCCTCTCCCCCGGCCCCTCCCCCGGGGGGGGAGGGGAGATTGCGCCACTGTTCCAGTACGTCGGGCAGGTCGTTTTCCTTCACCGGCTGGCGTTTGTCGTCGAGGGAGAGGCCGTCGGCGCGGACGTCATAGAAGAAAACCTGGCCGGTGTGGCCGCCTTTGGCGAAGACCAGGATGGCGGTGGAGACGCCGGCGTAGGGTTTGAACACGCCGGCGGGCAGGCTGATGACGGCTTCGAGCTGGTTGTGGTCGATCAGGTGCTGGCGTAGCGCCAGGTGGGCATTGCTGGAACCGAACAAGACGCCGTCCGGGACGATGGTGGCGGAGCGGCCGCCGGTCTTGAGCATGCGCAGGATGAGGGCGATGAACAGGAGCTCAGTCTTCTTGGTCTTGACCAACTTCAACAGGCTGGGATGCACGTCGCCTTCGGCCAGGCTGCCCTTGAACGGCGGATTGGCGAGGATGAGGTCGAAACCGCCCTCGGCCTGGCGCGGATACTTCTCGGGGAACTGCTTGGACAGGGTGTCCTGATAGTGGATGTCGGGGTTTTCCACGCCGTGCAGCATCAAATTCATGGCGGCGATGCGCAGCATGGTGGCGTCGAAGTCGTAGCCGTGGAACAGGTGGCTCTGGATGTGCTCGCGCCAGGGTTCCAGGCGGTCGCCCGGATAACTCTTGCTGCCGTCCTCGTGGGTTTCGATGAGTTCCGGGCTGGAATAGTGCTCCAGCAGCCACGCCATGACCCCGACCAGGAAGCCGGCGGTGCCGCAGGCGGGGTCGCCGATGGTTTCGTCCGGGCGCGGTTCCAGCATGTCCACCATGAGCCGGATGATGTGGCGCGGGGTGCGGAACTGGCCGTTGATGCCGGCGGTGGTGAGCTTGCCGAGCATGTATTCGTAGAGGTCGCCCTTGATGTCGCTGTTGGCCAGGGGCAAGTGTTCGATCTGGGTGACGGCGGAGACCAGCAGGCTGGGTTTCTGGATGAACAGGGCGGCGTCCTTCATGTATTCGCCGAAGGTGGAGCCGCGCCCGCCGAGGTCGCGCAGATGCGGGAAGACCCGGTCACGCACATGGGCGAGCATGGCGTCACCGCCCAGGTTACGCCAATGCCCCCAGCGCAAATCCTGCTGCTCGGGGCCGAAGTTCTTGTTGGGCAGGCGGCCGAACCCGGTGCCCATGCGCGCCACCAGCTTCTCGTGACGGGTCTCATCGATGTCGAGCAGGCGGGCGAACATGAGGAAGGTGATCTGCTCGATGACGGTGAGCGGATTGGCGATGCCGCCGGTCCAGAACTCGTTCCAGAGACGGTCGATGTCATTTTTCAGTTGGCTGGTGAGCATGCTTGTTCCAGTTGTTGTTCTTCAGGTGTGGCTGACGTGGCGCCGGGCAGGGACAGGGGTTCTTCCATAGCGGCTTCGATGAGCCCCTGCGACAGAGATTTACTGGGTTTCACGCCCAAGCCCTTGAGCATCTCGGCCTGACGGATGACGTTGCCGCGCCCGCCGGTGAACTTGCCATAGGCGGCGTCGTAAGCCTTCTGCGCCTGTTGCAGGCGGGTGCCCAGGCTGTCCAGGTCTTCGATGAAGCCCACCAGCTTGTCGTACAGCTCCGCACCGCGCTTGGCGATGTCCTGGGCGTTGCGGTTCTGTTGTTCCTGTCGCCAGAGATGGGCCACTGTACGCACCACGAACAGCAGGGTGCTGGGACTGACCAGCAATACGTTCTTGTTCCAGGCGTCTTGCCAGAGTGCGCTGTCGTGGGCGATGGCGAGCATGAAGGCGGGCTCCACCGGCACGAACATGAGCACGAAATCCAGGGACTTGATGCCATAGAGAGCTTCGTACTGCTTTTCCGACAAGCCTTTGATGTGGCTGCGCACAGAATCCAGATGGCGCTTGAGGGCAGCTTCGCGCTGGATATCGGTCTCGGAATTGGCGCAATCCTCATAGGCTGTGAGGGAGACTTTGGCATCGACAATGAGGTGCCGCTCTTCGGGCAGGTGAATCACCAC
>CAISDD010000076.1 GCA_903883985.1 uncultured Pseudomonadota bacterium
AACGGGCGAAATGCGTGCGACCGATCAGATCCTTGTTGCCGGCGTAGGTATAGGCGCCAGCCAGGGCGTCGCGCACACCCAGCTTCTCCAGTTCCACCGCAATGAGCCGCGCACGCAGGGCACGGCCTTCTCGGTTGCGGCAGAGGCCTTGCACCAGGATTTCGTTTTCCGGATCGACTCGCAAACCAACGATATGTACCGTGGTGTGGCGCCAGGTGATCGAAATTTCAACGCCGGCCACCAACTCCATGCCGTGAATCTCGGCTTCGGCACGGGCCTCGGACAAGCCGCAGAGATCGTCATGATCGGTGAGTGCCAGGACGTTCACGCCTTGTCCGGCGGCTCGCCTCGCAAGCTCGAGGGGCGAGAGTATCCCGTCGGAGGCGGTGGAATGACTGTGTAGATCGTAGACCGTCATGAATTCTGGCTTGTGACGTGGTTGGCAATCATAGCAAAATGCCAGCCGCCCTCCCCCATCCCAGCCCTCTCCGTGAAGATTCTGTTTGATTTGTTCCCCATCTTTCTCTTTTTCGCCGCCTATCAGGTGGGCGAGAAGAATCCCGTTGACACCACCGCGTGGCTGGCCGCACTAGGCATCCTTCTCGACGGCGCCAAACCCGGCGTATTTCTCGCCACGCTGGTAGCCATGGTCGCCACCTTCGGCCAGATTGCCTGGGTCTGGCTGCGGCACCGCAAGGTGGACACCATGTTGTGGGTGTCGCTGGTGCTGATCGTGGTATTTGGCGGCGCCACCTTGCTGCTGCACGACGAAACCTTCATCAAATGGAAACCGACCGTGCTCTATTGGCTGTTCTCGCTCTCGCTGGGGTTGGGGCCCATCCTGTTCGAACGCAACTTGATCCGCTCGATGATGGAAAAGAACCTGTCTCTGCCTGACGCGATCTGGAGCCGGCTCAACCTCGCCTGGGCAGCCTTCTTCGCCGCGATGGGCGTCATTAACCTGTGGGTGGCGATGCACTACTCCACCGATTCCTGGGTGAACTTCAAGATGTTCGGCTCCGTCGGTCTGATGCTGCTGTTCATCATCGGCCAGACGGTCTATCTGTCACGCCACATCAAGGAAGAAGAATGAGTCTTTTTTACGCCATCGTCGCCGAAGATGTGCCTGACAGCCTGGAAAATCGGCTATCTGCACGACCCGCGCATCTACAACGACTGAACCTGCTCAAGGACGAAGGACGCTTGTTGCTGGCGGGGCCCTTTCCCGCGATCGACAGTCCGGACCCCGGTCCGGCCGGTTTTTCCGGCAGCCTCATCGTCGCCGCCTTTGCCAGCCTGGAAGAGGCGGAACTCTGGGCGAGTGCTGACCCCTACGTGACCGCGGGCGTCTACGCGCGAGTCATTGTGAAACCGTTCAAAAAGACTTTGCCATGAGTGACACGATAGAAGCAATGAAGCGGCGCTTGGCGCTGCTCGCCCCAGAACACATCGAGATCGCCGACGAATCCGCTCTCCACGCGGGACACGCCGGCGCCAAGTCGGGCGGCGGCCATTACCAGCTCACCCTGATTTCGTCCACCTTCATCGGACAGAGCAATGTGGCGCGCCACCGCGCCATCTATCAGGCGCTGGGCGACTTGATGAGCACGCGCGTCCATGCCCTGTCCATCACCGCACTGGCCCCCGACGAACTCTGATTCGGCGGAACTTGTACGCGCGATTCCACTCACTAACCGTTCTGTCCACCCTGAGGAAACCCATGAAACACGCCCGACTGCTGTCTCTACTCATCGCCTGCTGCGCCCTGCCTGTGCAAGCTGCCAACACGCCCGCCGCTGCACCCGTACCGGCACCTGCACCTGCACCTGCACCTGCGGCCGGGGCCGCAGCCGCGGACGACAAACCGGTGGCCGTGGTCAACGGGGTCCCCGTTCCGTCCATGTACGCCAACTTTATCCGGCAGAACCGCCAGAAGCGCAACATGCCCCCCGAAGCACTCACGAACGAAGCGATCAAGGAGGGTGCGGTGACCGCAGAACTCCTCGCCCAGGATGCTTTGAAGAAACACCTGGACAAGGATCCTATGGTCGCCGTCGCCTTGCAATTCCAGAAGACGGAGTTGCTCGGCCGCGCGGCGGTGGAAGATTACCTGCGCACACATCCCATCAGCGAAGACACCTTGAAGACGGAATACGAAAAGGCCAAAGCACGGGCGGGCACGACCGAGTACCGCGCGGAACACATCCTGGTGGGCAGCGAAAAGGAGGCCAATGAGATCATCGCCAAGCTCGGCAGCGGCAAGAAAAGCAAATTTGAAGACCTCGCCAAGAAATCCTCCAAGGACAGTTCTGCCGGTAACGGCGGCGATCTCGGCTGGGTGCTGCCGTCCAACCTGGTGCCGGAATTCGCGCAGGCCATGGTGGGTCTCAAGAAGGGTCAGGTCTCTAAGACTCCGGTGCAGACCCGATTCGGCTGGCACATCCTCCGCCTGGAAGATACTCGCAAACTCGATTTCCCCGAGTACGACAAGGTAAAGAACCGCATCGCCGGCGAGTTACAGCAGCAGGAAATCGGAAAACTGGTCAAGGAACTGGCCACCACGGCCAAGGTGGAGTAAGGCAGGTTCAAGAGCCAGGATTCGAAGGGGCAAGGGGATGAAACCCTGCCCCGTCCGTCGCGGAATAACCTAGAGTTTCAGTCAACTATTGCCCCATCCTGGCTGCACACGTAAAATCACCGGGTCTTGCAAGCAGACGCTTTTCTAACCCCGGAGAACCCAACATGGAACACCAACTGCCCGCCCTGCCCTACGCCAAAGACGCCCTCGCTCCCCACATGAGCGCGGAAACCTTCGATTACCACCATGCCAAGCACCATCAGGCCTACGTCACCAATCTGAACAATCTGATCAAGGGCACCGATTTCGAGAATAAAACCCTGGAAGAAATCGTCAAGACCGCCCCCGCCGGAGGGATCTACAACAACGCCGCCCAGGTCTCCAACCACACCTTTTTCTGGAACTGCATGAAGCCGAACGGCGGCGGCGCGCCTTCCGGTGCACTGGCCGCAGCCATCAACGCCAAGTGGGGAACGCTGGACGAATTCAAGAAGGCCTTCCAGACCAGCGCCGTGGGCAACTTCGGTTCCGGCTGGACCTGGCTGGTAAAGAAGACCGACGGTTCCGTCGACATCGTCAACATGGGTGCTGCCGGCACCCCACTGACCACCGGCGACCGCGCGCTACTGTGCGTGGACGTGTGGGAACACGCCTACTACATCGACTACCGCAACCTGCGTCCCAAGTTTGTCGAGACTTTCCTCACCCATCTGGTCAACTGGGACTTCGTGAGCGCGAACTTCGCCTGATCCTGTCATGGGTCGAGGCCCCCCCTCCGTTGCTCACCAGTCTGCGGGGTTGGGGGTTGGTCTACGGCACTTCGGTTTCAGAAGAATGTAGCGAGGACAGCGGAACATAAACGGGGATCTGGTATTGGGTGCCGAACACATGGCACCCCGCGATACAAGGGGCTATACTATGCGCATACATTGATGCGCATCATTATTATCGTGCCTACTATTCAAGCAGCGGCCCCCAATCGCGCCGCGCTTTCCCGACATACCGCCAAGCGGGCCACCAACCTGAGCCTGAGCGCTGATGTCCTGGACGCAGCCAAGGAACTTAAGATCAACGTGTCCCAGGTCTGCGACAGCCATTTACGAGAGGTTGTTCGCCGAGAACAGGAACGCCGCTGGCGTGAGGAGCATGCGGATTTCATCGCCGCCTACAATGCCACCATCGAAGCCGAAGGCCTGCCGCTCGACGAGTGGAGAACCTTTTGATGGCAAGGTTCGATGTCTATCCCAACCCCGGTTCGCATGCCACACCCTACTTGCTCGACGTTCAGAGTGAACTTCTGGATGGACTGGACAGCCGCATGGTGATTCCGCTGCGCAGCCTAGATCACTTCGCCAAGGTCAAGTTGCCAACCTCACCCCGGTGATCAACATCCAAGGCGCGGACTACCTGTTGGAGACACCCAAGATGGGCGCGGTCCCTCAGCGTATCTTGAAGTCACCAGTCACCTCTTTGGCCGCTGAGCAGGTTCAAATCACTGCCGCCCTGGATTTCCTGTTCCAGGGCTATTGATCAGATCAGCTTATCACCACCATCAGGCACACCCTGCATACGGTGGAGTACAGGCGCGAACAGTGATGCTGGCACATGACACATGATCAGGCCCTCCCTAGCCGAGGTTTAACAAGAGCCATATTTTTCACTAACAATCATACAGTTACTGCGTACCGGTGTAACTTCTCAATAAGGCACGGCAACCCTGTCGACTGCGTGACGAGACCTATCGCGACTTCACCGGTGGCCCCTCTCAAGAAGCACGCTTCAACCCGGTGCTTCAAAAAGAAATCATCGCGGCAGCGCCGGCTTCCGGCCGGCTGTTTTCAAAGACGCAGGCAAGGATGCCTGCGCTACAGGGACTCGCCAGGGCTTCTTCAACCTGCCTGGTGGGTTACATCACTACCCCGCGTGAACGGGCGCTGACCGCACTATGCCGTGACTTATTGAGAAGTTACAAAACACTGTCTCAAGATCGGGGCCCACCATAGGGGAAATTGAGCGGACAACACAGGAATCAAGGATGATCCAATATTCCAACGTTGGCCGTGCCTACGAGGGTCACATAGATTCACCCGAATGGTGAACGCCGCTTGCTGCACCTGTCTTCATGCGGCATCCTGGTATTTGCGAAGTGCTCAGCCGAGGATTCAAGGATGATCGCTCTACCGCAACTCATTTCCTCCGGGCTGAAGACCCAGGGTGCGGCGCTGCCGGCACCCAGCACCACACCCGTGGCCAAGGCGGCTTTCCAGCCGGGTGCCAGCTACCAGGGCCGAGTGATCGAGAACTTGTCGGGCGGGCGCAGTCTGGTGCAAGTTGCGGGGCAGCCGCTCGACATGGCGCTGCCGCGTGGCAGCCAGGTTGGCGACACGATACGCCTGACCTATCTCTACAGCGCGCCGCGCCCCACTTTTTCCGTGGAGCCGCAGGCGATCGATGCGACCCAACCGGTACGCCTGTCGCAGAGTGCGCAACAGCTCACCGCCCTGGCGCAGTTGGCCCGGCCGGCCGCCGCGGGCGCGCCGCCGCCTACCCTCCCTACTGCCGCGCAAATCGCCCAGGCGGGAGCGAGTGCGTGGCGGCCCCTGCTAGGTGGCCCCGCGCCGCTGGCGAACCCTCCTTCCCTCGTCACCGCGAGTCATTTTCCAGGGGGTGCGCCTATCGAAACTCTCGCCACCGCGACCGCGCTGACTGGCGATGCGCCCGTGGAGGCCGCGCTCGCGGGCCTGGCCAGCGACGGCGCCACCAGCAACCTGGCGGCCCTGCACTCCGGTGCCGCAGATAGCCAGGCGGTGTTGCCGCAGCGCCTGCACCAGACCCTGCGCGAAAGCGGTCTGTTCTACGAGGCGCATCTTCAGCGTTGGGCGAGCGGCGCTTTCGAGCTGGCCGCGTTGCGTCGCGAACCGCAGGCTCACATCGCCGGCGACGCGCCGATGGCGACGGCGGCGGGACTCACGAACATGCCGGAAGAAGCCGCACGTCTGGCGGGGCGGCAATTGCAGATGCTCGATGGCGCACCCTTTCTCTGGCAGGGTTTCGCCTGGCCCGGCCAGTGGCTGGAATGGCAGGTACGGGAACAGGGAGGCGGCGGCGCCGGCGAGGACGTCGCCACCTGGGCCACGGAACTGCGCCTGACACTGCCGCGCCTGGGGGGCGTCACCGCGCGTCTGTCTCTGGCCGGGGACAGGCTGGTCGTGGGCCTGGGCGCGAGCGATGCGGGAACTCAGGAGGCCATGCGTGCCGCCCTGCCCAGGCTGGAGCAGGCGCTCAGGATAGTGGGATTGAAACCCGCCGGCATCAGCGTAGGCCGGGTCGATGCCGGCTGATCGCGCGGCGCGCGCCGTTGCCCTGAGCTACGACGAGCAGGACGGCGCCCCGCGCGTCGTCGCCAAGGGGCGCGGTCTGCTGGCCGAAGAAATCATCGCTCGTGCGCAGGCAGCCGGCGTGTTCGTGCATGAGTCGCCGGAACTGGTCTCGCTCCTGATGCAGGTGGATATGGACGCGCGCATTCCGCCTGAGTTGTACATCGCCGTGGCCGAACTACTGGCCTGGTTGTATCAACTGGAACAGGGGCCAGGCGGCGACAAGCGTTGAGCGTTCGGCTTGAAGAAATGAGCCAGCAGGCCATCCAGGAGGAACAACAGCAGCAGGGCGATGATGAACAGAAGGACGCCGGCCGCGCCATGCAGGAAGCCCTGGCCTGCCGCATCGCCCAGGTAGTAGGTGATGAGCACCAGCAACAGCACACGCGCGACATTGGAAAAAAAGGCGATCGGCAGGATGCTGGCAATGAGCAGGCCGTTACGCAGCCAGTTCTTATGCCCGATCATGTACAGGTACAACAGGCCCATGGCGGACAGGCTGAACAGCGAGTGCAGCCCGGAACAGGCATCCGCGACCAGGAGCTGATAGGGGCCGATGGTGAGGGTGACACCGCTGCGGGCGATGGGGTAGCCGAAAATATAGAGCGCCTGCTCGGCGAGTATGGAGATGTACTGCTTCAGGGGGCCTGTGGCGGCATCCACGACGAAGCCCGGCAGCGGGATCATGAACAGCAGAAAGAACAGGGCGAACCAGAGGGAGCGCGCCGCCCTCATCCCCAGGGTGATGAGCAAGGTGCCCAGCAGAACCGGGATCTGCGAGCCCACTTCGAACAGCAGGATTTCCTGCGAGCGTCCCAGTGCGTAGAGCAACAGGCCGAATAGCAGCAAGGCCCAGCCCAGCAAGGGATGGGTGTGGTCTGCGGTGAACAGCATTCCCCGCCGCTCCCAGATCAGGTAGAGAGCCACCACCAGGACGATGGGGCCATGCGCCTGCTCTTCGCTGTTCCAGATGCCATGGGCCAGGTCGTAATAGGTGGGCAGATAGAGCGCCAGCAGACCGATCAGGACGGGCCACCAGGTCCGTAATAGTTGTGCCCCCGGGTACCCGCCAGGGCCAGGCCGTATCCCTAATGCCGCTGAAGCGGCAACGCTCGAGGCCAAGTCGTCCTTGGGGCGGCCCGGCGAACGACTAGAGACGGCGGACGCAGCTTCGTGTCGGCTCGGGTTCAAGGCGTCCGTCATGCGTAACTCCGGATCAGTATTCGTTCACCACGGCGCCCACGACTTCGGCGCCTGCCGCAGCGATCATGTCCTTGATCCCGGCCACATCGCCGATCCGGGTATGGTGTTTGCGCACCGCGATGATCGCGCCGCCCGCGCGCGCAGCGACGATCTGGAAATCAGAGGCGACCTGGGCCGCAGGGGTATCCAGCAGGATGACATCGTAATCGCCGCCCAGCGTGGCCAGAATGTTGATGAGGTTGGAACGCGAGAGCAGTTCGGCGGGGTTAGGTGCCATGGTTCCGGCGGGCAGGACGGAAAGATCGACGAAGGACGGAATCCGCTGGATGGCGGAGAGATCCGCGCGTTCCGCGAGGATGTCGGAAAACCCCTTGCCGCCGCCCAGGTTGAACAGAGCGCCCGCACCCGGGTTGCGCAGGTTGGCATCGATCAGCAAGGTGCGCTCGCCCAGTTGCGAGAACACCACGGCGAGGTTGGCGGACAGGTAGCTCGCGCCATCACCGGGTTGCGCACTCACCAGGGCGAGCGTTTTGTGACCGGGGACGAACCAGCGCAGCATGAGCTGGCTGCGCAGCGCGCGCAGACTTTCCACCTGGGGGCTGAAGGGCGCGTATGCGGCCACCAGTTCCGGGCTGAAGGAGCCCTCGCCAGGCAGCAGGTAGGGGTAATCGAATTGCCGCGCCAACACCTGCTGCAAGTCGGCCTCACCGATCAGCCCGAGTTCGATGGCGGCTTCGCCAAAGCGCAGACCCTTTTCCTTTTGCAGGCTCATCACCCGTTCGGCATCCAGGGCGCTGAGCTTGCCCTGATCGAGGAGGATACGCCCCATGGTGAGTTCGTTGCGGGATGACATTTCAGCGGAACGGTTCATTGATCTGTGGCCTCTGGCTTCAGGCGATTTTGCGGCGGAAGAACATCCGGGTGCGGGGTTTCGCGGCTGCGGCGAGCACACCCAGGACCGGGATTTCCAGGGCGAGGCTCAGGTCTTCCGCAGAACGCACGCGGCGGTCGATGATTTCCATCAGGAAGGCCAGGCCGATGCCCAGGAGAGTGCCCAGGAATACGGCGAGGAGAGTGTTGAGCAGTACTTTCGGGCTCGATGCCTTGATCGGCGGCACGGCTGGGTTGAGCACCGCGATGTCGGTCTGGGTCGTCTGCGATTCCAGGCGGGTCTGGCCGTAACGCTGAACGGCGGCGTCGTAGAGGTGTTGCGCGTTTTCCACGTCGCGGATCAGGACGGAGGCCTCGTCACGCTGCTTCCTCAGCGTCTGGAGCTTGGCCTTCTGGGCGGCCAGAGAGGCGCGGATGCCACTTTCCCGAGACTGGTCGACCTTGGCGGTGGTGCCGACGGTGTGGGCGACCACCTTCATCTCCCGCTCCAGCCTGGCGCGCAAGGATTCGACTTCGGCCTGGGCACTCTGGTATTGCGGATGGTTCGTGCCCACTTGCTGCGAGAGCACGGAGAGCTTGGATTCACTCACCGCCAGGTCGTGTTTGAGGCTCTGGATCAGCGGATTCTGTTCCACTTCGGCCAGCGCGTTCTGGCTCTGTTGTTGCTTCGAGGTGGTGTCGTAGGCCTGGGACTGGGCGGCGACCAGTTGGCTGGAGAGGTCGTTCATGCGCGAAGTCTCCACGTCGACACTGCGCTCATCTCCGACGGTCAGGCCTTTCGAGCGCTGAAACTCGGTCAGCCTGGCTTGAGCGATCTCCAGGGTGTCGCGCAGCCGCTTGACCTGCCCGTCATACCAGGCGCTGGTCATGCGTGCCGGTTCGACCATGAGCTCCAGATTGGTCTGGATATAGGCCTGAGCAAAGGCATTGGCGACCACGGCGGCGAAATTGGGGTCGGTGCCGGAAAACGCCACCTCGATGACGCTGGACTCGCGCGAGGGCTTTACATCCAGTTTCTTCAGCAGGAGGTCAGCCAGCCAGTCGCGGACCGTGCCCATGCCCTCGGTGGCTTCCTGGAATTTCGCGCGGACGTCCGCGTTGTTGGCCAGCTTGAGGCTGTCCACCACCTTGAGTGCCACGCTGTGGCTCTGGATGATGTCGACCTGGGTGGCGAGGTAGCCGGCCATCAACTGTGAGGGCAGCATCATGCCGGTGACCGTGTCCTTGGTCTTCGCATCCACCACCAGGGAGACGCCGGAGGTGTAGTTCTTGGGCAATACCAGGCTGACCACCAAGGTGGTGGTGACCGTGACGCCCAGCGCCAGGGCGGCGACCAGCCAGCGGGCCTTGAGGATGAGGAGAAATTGGGTGAAATTCATTTAGGCGACCCTTAGAACAGGCTTTCTTTCACGTAGAGGACATCGTCCGGTTTGAGCGTGTACTCGAGTTGCACGTCCAGGGTTTGCATGGTGCCGCCGGCCATGCGGCGCAGTACGCGCAGGCCTTTTTGCGTGCCGCGGGCCGTGAGTCCGCCGCCCACCGATAGCGCCTGCACCACGGTCATGTTTCTTTCCAGGCGAAACACGCCCGGGCGCTGCACTTCCCCGTAGATGTAGAAGCGTGGCTCGCGCGGGACATACAGGATGTCGTTGTTGTGGATGTCGATGTTCAGGCCGTCGCCGCCATTGTCGAACAGGGCCAGAATATCGATTTCCTTGCGCTGTACTCGGCCTTCCTGGGTGGTCAGCAGCACCAGGGTGTCGGCACCACCATTCGCCACGCCGCCGGCCAAGGCCAGGATGTCGACGAGCTTGCTGCTCTTTTGCAGGGAGAACTTGCCGGGGTGGTTGACCAGGCCTAAAGCCGAAATTTCCTGGCCCTTGAATTCGAGCACTACGACGGTCACTTGGGCGGATTTGAGGAAGCCGCCGCCTTCGAGCATCTTGGCGATGCGGCTGGCTGCCTCGTTGGCGGTATGGCCGCCCACCGGAACTTCGCCTACCAGGGGAAAGAGGATGGAAGCAGCTTCACTGACCCGTGTTTCTGTGGTGAGATCGGCGTGGTCATACACCGTCACGCGCACCAGATCCCCGGTCGACAAGGTGTAATCCGAACCCGCCCGCGCCAAACCCATCGTCAGGAACAAGGCGCACAGGAGCAAAAAATATCGATACAGTTTCATCGCATCCATCCAGGTTTGTTGCAACTCAATCGTTTGTAACACAGCATCCGTGGCCGTCACAATCGCCGGTCAAGGCAGGGTCAAGGTATTCCATCGGATCGGCGTTCAGAATCTCAGGTTGGCGTTGAAAAACAGGGTGTCATCGCTATAGCTGAAATTTTTCAGGGTGGAAGCCCGGGTTTCGTGCTGCAAGCCTGCACTCAGCTCGCCTCCCGTCCAGGGCAGGTAGGCCACGGCGAGCGTTTGTGTCGAAATCTTGTCCACCCGACTGGACGGGTCATAGCCGATGTTCTTGTGAGCCAGCGCGCCTTGCAAGCTGGTCCTGGGCTGGAATTGCCAGGTGTAGTTGATGCTGGCGCCGTCGTTGACAGCATGGTTGGCTGCTTCGTACGTGCTGTTCCATATTTCGCGGTAGAGTGCCCCGCCCAAGGTGCTCTTGCCGCTCAGCGTCCAGTTTCCATCGAGCCGGTACTCCGCTGCGGAATAGTCCGTCCCCCCTGCACCCGCGACGGGGATGGCGTTATTGCCTGATACCTGGCCGATGCGTCCATTCAACTGCACCTTGCCATCGGCGACCCAGCGCGCAACCAGGTCGAGCCCTTGTTCCCGGAAGGACGTGGCCAGCCCTGCTGTCGTAGGATTTCGATCGGGGTAGTGAGTGTCGCCTTGGCGGTACTCGACACCTATCCTCTCCAGGGTGCGGCCCAGGTAATAGGCGCCCAGCGTCTTCGATTGGGTCTTCACGTTGCTGTTGAGCAGGCCGATTGCGCTGTAATGGCTCGTGGTAGCGTCGGAGCGGAGGGTGACCTGCCAACGCGGATGGACGTGGTAGTTGGCTTCGAAATTGAGCTTGTTGCTAGTCAGGATGTTGGATACCAGGGTGGGGGTTCGCACATCCGCATAGGAGCCCAGCGACTGGTCGAGGCTGCCGCCTAAGCGTCCGTCCCACTGCTTACCCAGCGTCCATTGCCATTCGGTCCGGCCATTATGGCCGGTGTTGTTGAGCAGGCTGCTGTAGCGGCTGTTGTACTGGGTTCGGTTGGCCTGGGCTTCGGCAGTCACGCGCTGTCGGCCCTGCTTCCAGTCGAGGGCGAAGCCTATGCCCATGCGCTGGTAGGTGACGCTTTCCATCGGCGTGGCCAGCGCGGAATCCGAGCGGAACAGGTTGCTGTCGGAGCCTAGGGAATAGGCCGCTACGGGTCGGAAAGTGTCCCCGTCCGCGCCCTGCGCGGGGCCGATCAGGAGCAGCAAGGCCGCGATACCTAGCCCCCTGCACGAAAGGAGAAGAGGCGTCGAGGCAGTCATGGTCTCCGCCCGGCATCGAGTTTTCCCG
The DNA here is from genome assembly GCA_903883985.1 of uncultured Pseudomonadota bacterium. Lineage (GTDB taxonomy): Bacteria > Pseudomonadota > Gammaproteobacteria > Burkholderiales > Thiobacillaceae > PFJX01. Next base: position 11,565 of record CAISDD010000076.1, read on the forward strand.
CGTCGGCAAAGCTGCCCAGGTATTCGATCTTCGCGTGGTCGTGCAGTCGCTTGAGCAGGGCGAGTGCAGCCACACGCTTCCTGGCGTTCGTCAGATAGCGCTCGATATCGTCCCTGGATTGTTTCAGCGTGCGCGGCTCGCTCCGGGCATCGATCAGGAACAGGATGCTCAGCAGCTTGCCGTGCATCGAGTCGAGTGCCTGGCCCGGATGCATGCCCGACAGGCGCGACAACAATTCCATGGGCAGTTGTTCGGCTGGTTTGAGCGACTGCTCGGCTTGTGTGGGGAGGTTTTGTTCCTCTAGCCAGCGGACGAAGTCCCCGAGCGTCTGGACTCTGGATAATTCCTGTCTGATCGAAGCGAGAGTGGCCGGCGTGGTCTGGATGTTGATTTCCTGAAGTCGATAGACCCGGCGTTGGGCAAAAAGGGCGGGATATTTCTGGTAGTACGCGGCGATATCCGACTCGGTTGGCTTGGGCAACTGGGCTGTCTGCCGCTCCAGATAAGACTGCGCCAGGATCTGGCGGCGTACGGCTTCGAACGCCTGCATGACCCGCGGGTCGCGGTCTACCCTCTTCTTGACAGCATCCTGCTCGAGGAGTCGCTGCTCTATCATCACCCGCAGGAGCTGGCCGGCCGCTTGGCGGGACTGTTCCGGGGCGAGGTGGCCCAACCCGGAGAGGGCCTGGTCGATCTGGTCGGACCGAATCGCGTAGCCATTGACTCTCGCCGCTACCCGGGAGGTATGGTGCTCGCCGCAGCCGAACGTGACCGCCATGACCAAGGTCAGCAAGGCGGCACCCATCCCGTTCAGTGTGTACCTCATCGATTCGTGAGCCAAACCATAAAAGTTCCTTATTATAGT
>CAISDD010000077.1 GCA_903883985.1 uncultured Pseudomonadota bacterium
GGGGAGTTGATGATCCTGCCTTTGTCGCTCTCTGACTCTATGAGTTCGCCTCGTTGAGAGGATTTCCTCAGCCGCTCTTGGCTGATCAGGCCCAGCAAACGGTCAAACTCATCATTTTTCATCTTGTCCCTCGGAACTCAGTCAGCCCCTTAGCTGGATCAGTTTGGCTTCCGTGCGGCGCCAGCAGGGCAAGGCTACAAATTTTAGCGCGCTGGATGGCGGCGAATGAGCTGCAACATTTAATGGACCGCTCTCCCTCTGCTTGAAGGTATCTGATAGCAGACGCTTACCGATTCCCACCCAGATTCCCACCCAAAACCAAAAATGTAGGTTTATAAGGTGGGAGATAGTTCTTACGAACCCAGCCAGATGGCTACTACCAGGCGATTATTATTGAAAGTTACGTGTTACTCAGCCAATATCGCATAAGTAATGTCGCGTAACTTGCCTTCATTAAGCTGCCGGCGCAGGCCCTCATCCCCGGCCCTTCCCCAGGAGGGGGAAGGGGGTGGAACCCTCTCACTTCGGGAGAGGGCAGGGTGAGGGGCCCGGTAGCAAACCAAATCTGTTTCGCAGCATCACTTATGCAGTCTGTTCCGATAATCCTTGATTAACCTGGAAGCATGTCTCTTGTTCATCCGGGGAGCCAGGAGTGGAATGCCGCATGCCGGACGGCAGCACAGGATACCCCGATGGCGAGCCAAGCGGTCACGATCAGGAGAAGCCAGCGTAGGGCTGAATGCAGTTTATTGCGCCGTATGCTTGAAACGGTTCCACGCCCCCCGTCGCTCACCAGACTGCGGGCTTGGGTGCGGTGTGGGCGTTGGGCTTGAACTTCGTGGATCGACTCTGGTGGAAAACACTGCGGCGCCGCAGCCTGAAAGTTGGCTTCACGGCGAAGTGGCTTGCCCGACTGGCTTCCACCAGCGCACTTCCTTCATCCATGACCGGAGGCAAGCTTCGCCTCCACTCATCCACGTTAGGAGCCATATGCGGGAATTCCGCAAGTACGGTTCTGTGCTTGGGGTGCCCAGCAATAGTCATCCCAACCGCGATTCAGTGGACTTAGGGCGGGTCTCAGCCGATCAGTGCCACGGCCTTGATCTGAACCCAGACTGGTTTGCCAGGGAGAAGACCGAGGGTGGATGTAGAGCGCTTGGTAAGGCGTGCGACGATGGACGCCTCGCCAACCTGGGCCCTAACCAGGACGAGGGCCGGGTGGTTGTCGTCGGCGATTTGCGTCACTGTTCCCTGCATCAGGTTGAGGATGCTGGTGTCTTCCCGGTGGGTGAGCGACAGGCTGACGTCACGAGCCAGGATGCGCACGCGCACATGGTGGCCGCAGGGCAGTCCGTTATCGCGCACCCACAAGCCCCCGCCGACGAAATCAGCGCGGGCCAGGTGCCAGGCTTCGTCGCGTTCACCGATCACCGCGTCGAGCACCACACCGACGTCTTCGCCCAGGCGGATGGGCAGGTCCAGGCGGGCCAGAGTTTCCGCCAGAGGGCCTTCAGCTACGGCGCGGCCGTTGTTCAGGACGACGATATAGTCGGCCAGGCGCACCACTTCGTCGGGGGCATGGCTGACATAGAGGATGGGAATATCCAGTTCATCGTGCAGGCGCTCCAGGTAGGGCAGGATTTCCTGTTTGCGCGCCATATCCAGTGCGGAAAGGGGCTCGTCCATGAGCAGCACCCGCGGGCTGGTGAGCAGGGCGCGGCCGATGGCCACGCGCTGGCGTTCTCCCCCAGAGAGGCGGTCGGGCTTGCGCTCCAGCAGATGGCCGATGCCGAGCAGGTCGAGCACGCGGCCCAGGTCCACGCGCCGTTCCTCCCGCGGCACACGCTTCATGCCGTATTCCAGGTTGTGTCGGGTGGTGAGGTGAGGGAACAGGCTGGCTTCCTGGAACACGTAGCCGAGTGACCGTCGGTGGGTGGGCACGAAAGAAGTATCGTCTTGCCAGACCTCGCCGTTTACTTTCAGGAGGCCGGGCTCGCGATCCAGGCCGGCAATCAGGCGCAGCAGGGTGGTTTTTCCTGAACCGGAAGGACCGAACAGGGCGGTGACGCCCCGACCAGGAAGGTCCAGGTCCACGTCGAGATTGAACTCGCCACGATCAAGTTTGAATTTGGCCTTAATGCCGGGACTGCAGAGGCTCATGCCTGGTCCTGCTTGTAGTCGCAGCGGTCTCGCCCGCGAAATATTGGCCGGCACTCACGGCAACAGGACCTCATGGCTCCCGCCTTCTTGCCAGCAGATTGAGGCTCAACAGCACCACGAAGGCGAAGGCCACCATGCCGCCCGCCAATAGGTGTGCCGGGCCATATTCCATGGATTCGACATGGTTGTAGATGGCCAGGGAAACTACCTGGGTTTCACCAGGAATGTTGCCGCCCAGCATCAGCACCACGCCGAATTCCCCCACGGTGTGCGAGAAGGCCAGAACGATGGCGGTGAGAAAACCGGGCCGGGCCAGTGGTACGGCGACACTGAGGAATCTGTCCATGAAGCCGGCACGCAGGGTGGCAGCCACTTCCATGGGACGGCTTCCCATGACCTCAAAAGAATTCTGGATCGGCTGCACCGCGAAAGGCATGGAAAACAACACCGAGCCGACTACCAGACCCCAGAAGGTGAAGGGCAGACGACCAAGGCCAATGGCTTCGGTCAGATGTCCCACCGGACCTTGTGGTCCCAGGGTCAGCAGCAGGTAGAAGCCTAGCACCGTGGGCGGCATGACCAACGGCAGGTTGAGCAGCGCGCCCACCGGTTCCTTCCAGTGAGAACGGGTATGCGCCAGCCACCAGGCGATGGGGGTGGCGATGAGCAACAGTAATATCGTCGTCACGCCTGCCAGCTTGAGGGTGAGCAGGACGGCGATGAGATCGTCAGGAGTCATGGCGATCACGCTCGGTCAGTCGTGCAGCAAGTTAGGGCAACTCGTAGCCAAAGCGCTTGATCACGGCGCTGGCCCTGGCGCTTTTCAAGTACTTCAGGAAGGCTTCGGCCGCAAGCTTGTCCTGGGGTTTTGCCAACAGGGTCGCGTCCTGGCGGATCGAATTGTAGAGGTGCTGGGGCACCACCCAGGACGAGCCCACTCCCGGCTTGCCGGCGGTCTGGGACAGGGCGACGAAAGCCATGTCGGCGTTGCCTGTGTCAGCGAACTGCATGGTTTGAGTGATGCTCTCGCCCATGACGATACGATCCTTCACCCCGTTCCAAAGTTTCAGCCCTTCCAGTGCTTCCTGGGCGGCCAGGCCGTAGGGCGCGAGCTTGGGATTGGCGATGGCCAATTTATCGAACTTGCCTTGCAGCACTAGGCCTTGGCCATCGACGTAACCGGGCTTCTTGCTCCACAGCACCAGCTTGCCGATGGCGTAGGTGAATTCGCTGGCCGCATCAGCGAGGCCTTCCTTGGCCAATTTTCTCGGCGTTTCGTCATCGGCGGCAAGCAGTACGTCGAAGGGCGCGCCGTTCTTGATCTGGGAATAGAACTTGCCGGTGGAGCCAAAGCTCAGTTTCACGGTGTGGCCGGTGTCAGCATGGAACTGCTCGCCGATACTCTGCACCGGCACGGTGAAATTGGCGGCAACGGCGACGCGGATTTCACCGGCATCAGCGTGAAACGCCGGCAGGGCGAAGAAAACGATGAGGTGGGCTACAAGTTTGGCGAGTTGCATGGTGAGACTCCGCTTAAAGATTGGGCAAACGATTCGACTCACGTCCGCGAGGAGAAGTAATGCCGCGTAGCTGATTCAGCCTACAAACCGAATGACCCTGGTGAAACGCTAAAAAATTCACTCGCAATGAGGCTGTCGAAGTGCCTGCTCTTGAAAATCAAGGGCAACGACAGGCTCAGCCCGAACGCTGAACTCGTGTAACCAGTCATGATCCTAAAGTTCGCCCCCGATGATGAAAGCCAGCGCACTGCCCTCATGTAGGGAGTGGAAGCAGGCGGACTTGAGGTCGATGAACGTTTGGTGGTCACACCCCGTTGTGTAACC
>CAISDD010000078.1 GCA_903883985.1 uncultured Pseudomonadota bacterium
GAGCAGCCCGGCCTGGGCCAGGGCAATGGGTGCGGCGCACAGGGCCGTGGTGTATTTTCCGGCTGCCCCCATGCGGCGCAGCAGGGCCTGCACTCGGACGTCGTTCTTGAGATGCTCGGCGCCCGGCATGCCGCCGGGTAGGGCGATCATGTCGAACTCGCGCGCCATGGCTTCGTCCAGCGTGGCGTCCGGCAGTACCCGCAAGCCGCGGCTGCCTTCGACCGGCCCGGCGCTCAAGCCGGCCAGGACCACCTCGATGCCGGCGCGACGCAGCAGATCACTCAGGGTGACGGCCTCCAGGTCTTCAAAACCAGGTGCCAGGGGAATCAGAACGCGTTTCATGGGCAGGCCCCCTTCAAGGTCGACAGCCTCTTCGCCTCGATCACCGCGCGCCACGCGCAGTCACCGATGGAGAGCCCGTTGAGGTAATTGCCCACCAGCGCCAGGGGTTCCCGCTCCAACAAGGAAAGCACCTCGTCAGCTAGCACCGCGTGCTCCACGCCGAGCGCGGGCAGGCGATTGAGGGCCTCTTCCACATGCAGGAAGTCGTTCTGGTTCACACCCAGCACCTGGGCGATGCGTAGCAGCTTACCGGCGCGATCGAGCATGCCAGGACGAAAATGGAAAGTGTAGCCGCGCAAGGTATTGTGTGGCACCGGATCGCGCGTCACCACCGACCAGAACGAGTCATCGACGCCGATCAACCCAGCCAGAGGCGGCAAGCGGGTCTTGGCCGCTGCCAGCACCACACCCATCGCCTCGCTCTCGGCCATGGGGAAACGCGCAAGACGCCGCGACACCTCGGGATAGAGGTCGGCCAGGAGGGGAGCCGCAACATCCACCGGCACGGCCAGCACCAGTTGCGCACAGTTCAATTCATCATCGCCCACCCGAACCCGAAAGTCTGCTCCCACACGCGTGATCGCCCGCACGCAGGCGCCGTGCTGAACCTGGAAGGGTGCGCCTTCCGCGAGCGCTTCCAGCAAGCCTTGCAGCCCGCCGGTGAAGGTGAATTTGCGTGGCGCCTTCTTCATGCGTGGCTTCTTGCGGAACAGCCAGTCGGCCGGAAAATCGTCGGCGCTCTGGGAAAGGACGGCGGCGAAGGCCGGGGCCAGCAGGCGCCGATAGTTGCCTTGCCCCAGCAGGCCGGAGAACCATTGCTCGACACTGCGCCCGGCCTTCGCCTGGAACAACCCGAAGGGCAGCGATAGCGCCGCTTCCAGGAAATTCAGGCGCGCCAGTGGCGATTGCAAGCGGCCCTGTGCATCCACGAAGCGGTAGCCCACCTTCTCGCGCAACAGCAGGTCTTCCAGCCTGCCGCGATCCTCCAGCACTTCGAGCAGGGGGGCGTAAGAGTTGTAGGCTGTATGCGCTCCCAGCTCCAGCCAGAAGTCACGCTCGGGGCGCCAGGACTGGATACAGCCGCCCAGACGGGCCGCAGCCTCCAGCAGCCGCACCGAGCGCCCCCCGGCGGCGAGCCGTGCCGCGCTGACCAGGCCGCTAACGCCGCCACCGATGACGATGCAATCGCAATGTTCCATGAGGTTCCTGAATGCCTTAGGGTAAGAAACGGTATCGCCGTGGGAGCTTCGTGGCCCGGAGTAGCCATCTTGCCACGCTCACTACCGTGATTCGGTAAAACGGTGGATCAAGCGCATGTCCTTTTTGCTGGGACGACCGCGCAGGCTGTCTCCCGGCTCCACCATCAGGCGGCGTTGCTCGATGGCATGCAGGCGGGTAGCAAGACTGGATTCGGTCTCTTCATAGAGTTCCCGCGCCACCACCGCCGGGCCGCGCACTTCGGAAAGTTTGCGCACGACCACCACCCACTCCAGGTCATTAATCTGCAAAGACAGC
>CAISDD010000079.1 GCA_903883985.1 uncultured Pseudomonadota bacterium
CGGCGGCGGCGACCCAGAACATGTCCTGCTTGGGATGATGCAAATTACCGAAATTGACGGGAACCGGCTTGGCCCAGCCAAACAGGATGCCACCCAGGGCGATGGTGAGGGCCGGCACGAGGATCGTGCCCACCAGGTCGATGTGACGTAGCGGGTTGATGCTGATCCGGCCCAGCATTTTCGCCGTGCGGTCGCCAAACTTGAAAGCCGCATAGCCATGCGCGGCTTCGTGCAAGGTGATGGCAAAGATCACTGGCAGCGCGTAAACGATGATTTTTTGTACGAGGTTGAGTTCCAAGAGGGTTCCTATTGAATGCCCAGGCGCACGACGTCGCCTGTGCCCTGACGGATCAGCTCCGGCACGGGCCCGGTGAGGTCGATCACCGTGGTGGGTTCTATGCCGCAGCGGCCGCAGGTGAGGATGACTTGCACCCGGCTGTCCAGGCAGTCGATGAGATCGTCAGGATCATTAAGCGGATATTCATGGCCCGGAAGTTGCAGGGTCATGGACAAAATCGGTTCGTCAAGCTCCTTCAGCAAAGCGGTGATGACCTTGTGATCCGGCACACGCAATCCGATGGTACTGCGCTTCGGGTGCAACAGGCGCCGCGGCACTTCGCGGGTCGCTTCCAGGATGAAGGTATAGCTGCCCGGTGTCGCGGACTTAAGGAAGCGGTACTGGCTGTTGTCCACTCGGGCATAGCGGGCGATTTCAGACAGGTCGCGGCAGATGAGGGTGAAATGGTGCTTCTCGTCGACGCCGCGAATCTGGCGGATCGCGGCCATGCCGTCCTTGTTGCCGATCATGCAGCCGATCGCGTAGCAGGAATCGGTGGGGTAGACCATGACGCCACCCTGGCGCAGAAGGTGGACCGCCTCGGAAAGGGAACGCGGTTGCGGATTGTCGGGGTGGACTTCGAATACGCGGGCCATGGCTACCAGGCCTCCCAGACTGGCCGGCAGCGCGCAGGCAGCGCCATCAAGCGACCGAGTTCGCGGCCACCCTCGCCTGGCGCATGGAAGTCGGAGCCCACCGAGGCGAGAAAATCAAACTCCACCGCCAGCTCGGCGAAGAGGGGCACCTGATCGGCGGTGTGGCTGCCGGTGACCACTTCGATGGCGTCTCCCCCCAGCTCCTTGTATTCCCGCAACAGGTCGCGCATACGTTCGCGACCGAAGTGATAGCGGCCGGGATGCGCCAGCACCGAGAGTCCGCCTGCTGCGCGTATCCAGCCCAAGGCATCGGCCAGGCTGGCCCATTCGTGGTGCACATACCCGGGCTTGCCCTTGACCAGATATTTCTTGAACACGGTCTTCACATCCTTCACCAGACCGTATTCCACGAGGTAACGGGCGAAATGCGTGCGACCGATCAGATCCTTGTTGCCGGCGTAGGTATAGGCGCCAGCCAGGGCGTCGCGCACGCCCAGCTTCTCCAGTTCCGCCGCCATGAGCCGCGCACGCAGGGCACGGCCTTCTCTGTTGCGGCAGAGGCCTTGCACCAGGATTTCGTTTTCCGGATCGACGCGCAAACCGACGATATGCACCGTGGTGTGGCGCCAAGTGATCGAAATTTCAACGCCGGC
>CAISDD010000080.1 GCA_903883985.1 uncultured Pseudomonadota bacterium
CAGCACCTCGTCCAGCCGCACTTCCCGCCCCGGTTTCAAGCGCTCGCCCTCCAGGCGCACCCGGCCGCCCTCGATTGCCTCATGCGCCATGACACGAGTCTTGAAAAAACGCGCCGCCCAGAGCCACTTGTCCAGGCGCACACGTTTGCTGTCTATATCCGGGGGTTTTCGCGACATGGGGCGATGATACTCAGGAAACGCTTGCCCACGACCGCCATCTGGGAAACCTCATGCGGCTCACCGTGCTCAGCCGAGACCTTTGCGCGTACACAATCACTCCCGGCCAAAAGCGCGGCAGAATGCGGCATAGCGAGGCGAGATGCTGTCCAGGTTGCGCTCGCACTGCGCGCGCGCCAGCGACCAGGCTTCATACTGGCAGTGTCGCAAGAGGAATTCCAGATTCTGCTGGTCGTAGGCTTTGCTGCACTGACGCTGACGCAGCATCTCCTCATCCAGGCCGCAGGCGGAAAGCCGCTCAATATCCGCTGTGCCGCCCGCCTGGCGCTGCGCTTGCAGGCGCAGCGTCAGATGCGAGAACGCATCCGGCTCCAGGCTCCCGAGTTCACCGCAAGCCACGGGGCCCGCTTGGGCGTATCCAGACAGCCCGACCAAGGCGATGCACAGTGCGATGCGTATTCCCATTCCTATAAGTAATGTCGCGTAACTTGCCTTCATTAAGCTGCCGGCGCAGGTCCTCATCCCCGGCCCTTCCCCCGGAGGGAAAAGGGGGTTCAAGTCTTGAATCGACTTACGGTGCCTTGAAGTTCAGCCGCAAGTGACTTCAGTTTGCGCGCAGCGGCGGCAGTCTGACTGGCTGCCTGGCTGTTTTCGTGCGCCATGGCCGCGATACTTTCTATGCCATGCTCCACCTTGCCCCCCACCAGACGTTGCTCGGAGGTGGCAATGGCGATGTTATCCAACCCCTGCCCGACTTCAACGACGGATGCACTTGCGGCCGACAGTATGCCGGCGACCAGCGAAACCGTCTCGTGACTGCTCGCAATATGACCCACAGCCAGGTCGATGGAATGGGTAAGAGACTTCGATTGCTGTTCTAGCGTATGGGTGATGGCGTCGATTTCATCGGCAGAGGTGGAAGATTTTTCCGCCAGCTTACGCACTTCGTCGGCCACTACGGCAAAGCCACGCCCCATTTCACCGGCTCGTGCCGCTTCGATGGCGGCATTGAGAGCAAGAAGGTTGGTCTGATCAGCGATTTCCTTGACCTGGCCGGTGATATGCGTGATCGCCTCGGCGCTGGAAACGAAGTGACTGACGGCGTCGGCGACACCACGCACGGTGGACTCGACCAGATCCACCCCCTCATTGAGGCTGGACAAGCTGGCATTACCCTCCCCGGATCGCTTCTGGCTCTCACGCGATAACATGCGTACTTGTTCGGCGTTCTCCGCCACCGAGGCGATGCTGGCCACCATTTCCTGGACGGCACTGGCGGCGCCGACCGAGGTATCACTCTGGCCTTGCGAAGAATGGGCGACATAGTCGGCACTGGCCACCAACTGGCTGGCGGCCGCCGCCACCTGGGTGGCCGAATTACCAACCTGATGTACGAGTTCAGAAAATTTAACCATCATCTCGTTAAACACGGCCGAAGCCTCTCCAATCTCGTCCTTGCCCCGCACTTCCAGACGGCGGCTGAGGTCGCCTTCACCAGAGGCAATGGCGCGCAAACTGACTACCATCTCCTTGATCGGGTTGGTGACCACACCACGGATAAAATACCAGATGAAGCCCAGCACCAGCAGACTGGCAATAAGCGCCACCGCCAGGGTTTGCAGTTGCTGGCGAGCGGCCATCTGCGCCACATTGCTCAGCGAAATCTTCATGCTGATGACGCCGAGCGAGGCATTTTCGTTGGCGTCGTGACATTTTCGACAGTTCTTGCCGAGATAGTTGGTGAAGTTTTTCATGGGACGAATCGCCAACAGGTATGGGCCTTGCGCGTCCTCGTGAACCTCGGTCAGATCCCGACCATTGCGCATGACCTGGGATTCCGACTCCGTTGGTTTTGGCAGACCGCGTATCTTCTCCGGGGTTTTTGCATCCTCCACCCCGAGGAAGGCCTGTTCATTCGAGACCACCCGTAATTCGCGGATGGCTTTCAATTGCTTGATCTGGTCGAGTAGCAAGTGACCCTTGTACTCGGGGTTGGCCATCATCAAGGCAGTCAGGCCCGCCAGCGTGGAATCATGCATGCTGAGAGAGAAATCCTCTGCTTGCTCAACCGCCGCATTCCAGTTTTCATGGCTCTCCCAGAGGATCACCCCTACCCAGGTGACGATCAGTACCAGCCAGATCGAGGCCGTCAAGCGGACCCAAATTTTCAAATCAGCGAACCGCAACATCATGCGTCTCCATATTCTTCACCCGACACCGGTCGTCGGATGAAAGGAATGAGATGGGAACAGGTCCGGCAGCCGGAAACTTCCAGCACAGCGACCCGTTACCACGCTCAGTGACTTATTTGGCCAGCGAGCGAATCCAGCCAATCAAGTTATTGATGGCAGACTTGTCGTTCGTCTTGATGATGTCATGCACATCCTCACCCCCATCCAAATCCTTGACTTTGGGGCCGGTGGTGATCTGCCACAGCAACTTGGCATCGGCATCCTTCATGCCCTTGTACTTGCCTGCAATCGTCGTAAGAGATCTGGCAGTCTTATCCCGGTCTACGCCGTGACACTTAAGACAGCCTTCCTTCTTGGCAAGTGCCCGAGCCGCTTCGGCATCAACGGCGCTGTTGGCGATCTGCGGGCAGGTCAGTGCCGCGACGGTAACGATCGCGCAGATAATCGATGCTTTCATGTTGGGCCTCTGTCTCGGTGCGTTGCGGGAAATTTCCACGGACGGTCTGTACATCTCGGCTCTATAGTCCTTTTTCGGCACATCAAACGAACAACTTTAGGCAAGCACGCGCCGCGCTCCTGTCCGTGCATTGCGCGCAGCATTATGCCGAACGGGTGGCGGTACGACAATCAATGCCCGCCGTTCCGTGCGTGTCGCCTATGTTCGTGGCGTGTGGTAAGTCAGCGGCACCGTCGTGGGCGGGGCAGATTTCAGGATGTGTTTTTTCATTTTTCCCGAGACGTGCATCTCGCAGGCGCGGCAGTCGAATGTCAGGGTGAGACGTTCATGGCCATTCACCAGCATCATGGGTTCGGCGCGGACCTGGCCTTGCACGCCGGTCACCCCACGGGCCTGCTTCGGGCAGAGGCTGAAGGAATAGCGCAGGCAGTGCTTGGTGATCATCAAGGAAACCAGGTCGGGCTCTTTATGCGCCTCAAAAGCGGCGGCGATCAGCCTCACGCCGTGCGCCTCATAAAACCTGCGGGCGGCCCGGTTGTAGACGTTGGCGAGGTAGGTGAGTCCCGCTTCCGGGTAGATCGCGGGCGGCTCCGTGGCGGCTCGGCGCACGGGCCGCAGGTAGGTTTCAAGGCGCGCCGCTTCCAGTTTCTCCACCGCATCGCGCCGCAATTTAGTCAGCGTGGACGCTGGCAAGAACCAGGGCTGGCTCCATTGCAGCGTCAGTTCCAGCAGCGCGAAATCGCTGCCACCGAAGCGCGAGAGCCGCTCGCGCAAATGCTCCTCGGCACTGCCCGGATCGCGCGCCGGCTGTTTTTCCCCGTCCAGGCAGGCCGTGGCCGTGCAACCATCGGCATCGTGCAGGGTCAGGGAAAAGCCTGACTCAGTCTCAATAAAGTTGGCCCAGAGGTCGATGTGCCTTAGCGCCGACTCTTTGTGCAGCGCCAGTTCCCAGGCGTGGTCGCGGTTGCGGCTGATTGCAAGTCCCGGGCGCAAGCCAGCCAGGGACGCCAGAGGCTCGTTCGGATGGACGCGCCAGAGCGATGGCGCGACCGCTTCCACCGTGTTCGCCTGCATACCAACGATCTCGCGCTTGTTCAGCCAGGTCAGCCCATCGCCATTGGCCAGCGCCGCCGACGTTTCGACCTCGAACCAGTCGGGGCCAATGCGCGCCACCATTCCCACTGCCAGGCCGACGAAGGCGGGACTGTCGAAAGCGCCGATGTCGCCCGATCTGCCGTGGACGAAATAATCCGTTGAGCCGCGATGGAAGGTCTTGTCCGGGTCGGGCGCAAACAGAAGTTGCGTGCGACCGCTGGAAGCGCGCACCAGATCAGGGCGCCGTTCCAGGATTTCGTCGAGCAACAGGCGGTAATGGCCGGTGATGTTTTTCACATAGCCCATGTCCTTGTAGCGCCCCTCGATCTTGAAGCTGCGGATGCCGGCGGAGATCAGGGCGTCGAGGTTGGCACTCTGGTTGTTGTCTTTGAGCGACAGCAGATGCCGGTCGAAGGCGACCACCCTGCCCTGATGATCTTCCAGCGTGTAGGGCAGGCGGCAGGCTTGGGAGCAGTCGCCGCGATTGGCGCTGCGCCCGGTGTGAGCATGGCTGATGTTGCACTGTCCGGAAAAAGCCACGCACAGCGCGCCGTGGATGAAGAATTCCAACACGGTATCGGCCGGGACGGCAGCGCGGATGGACGCGATTTCCCGCAGAGTCAGTTCCCGTGCCAGCACGATCTGTGAAAAACCCACATCGGCCAGAAAGCGCGCTTTCTCTGGCGTTCGGATGTCGCATTGCGTCGAGGCGTGCAAGGCGATCGGCGGCAGATCCTGCAACAGGAGTCCCATGTCCTGGACGATCAACGCGTCCACGCCGGCATCGTACAATTCACGGACGAGGCGGCGCGCCGGCTCCAGCTCCGCGTCGTGCAAAATGGTGTTGAGGGTGGCGAAGACGCGCGCGCGGTAACGGTGTGCGAACGCCACAAGAGCCGCGATCTCGCTCACCGTATTTCCGGCGTTGACGCGCGCGCCGAAGGCCGGCCCGCCGATATAGACCGCGTCGGCGCCGTGCAAGATGGCCGCGCGGCCTATTTCCGCGGTCTTGGCGGGGGCGAGCAGTTCGAGGTGGGGATTGGGTTGGGACATGGCGCGGCCTGGGCTTGGAGTCGCAACGGACTATATCCCATGGGCAAGAGCGGCGTCCCCACCACGAAAACTCGGGTCACACTCAAGTTTCCATCAAGTTTCCAGAATGCTTGCCGATAGTACGGACATCCTCTCTGTAGCCCCACAACCATGCTCCCCTATTTACTGGTTGCCGAAGACGACCTGATTAGCCGTGAAATCCTCAGGGAAAACCTGGAGGATGCTGGCTATGTGGTGGATGCCGCCGAAGATGGCGACGCCGCCTGGGCGCTACTTACGGCCAATCCCGAGCGTTACTGTGCCGTCCTGCTCGACCGCCTGATGCCAGGCATCGATGGCATCGAGGTGTTGCGCCGACTGAAGGCGGATGAGGCGCTCACGCACGTCCCCGTGGTAATGCAAAGTGGCCTGGTCAAACCCGAGGAGGTACTCGAAGGGCTGCGAGGCGGCGCCTATTACTACCTCACCAAACCGTTTTCCGCCGAAACCATGCTGGCCATCGTCGCCACCGCGGTGCGCGATTACCGACATGCCGTGTATCTGCGCGAAGAAGCCCGCAAGGCCGCACGAACTCTGATCCACCTCGAACATGCCTCCTTTTCCTTTCGCACGACCGATGAGGCGCGCGACATCGCCACCCTCCTGGCCAACGCCTGTCCGAACAGCGAGCGGGTCGTGCTCGGCCTGTCGGAACTGATGCTCAATGCCGTGGAGCACGGCAACCTCGCCATCAGCTACCAGGAAAAGTCGCAGTTGATCGCGCGCAATGCCTTGGGCGAGGAAATCGAGCGACGTCTGGCGGATCCGCTCACAGGATCCCGCCGCGCGCGCGTCGAGTTCGAGCGCCGCGGCGAAACCCTGCATTTTAATCTGCGCGATCAGGGCGCTGGCTTCGATTGGCGAGAGTTTATCGAGATGCGTCCGGAGCGCGCCTTCGATACCCACGGTCGTGGCATCGCCATGGCGAAGTTGCTGAGTTTCGCCAGTCTGGAATACTTGGGCTGCGGTAACGAAGTGCGCGCCACGGTCAAGATCGACGCCAAGGCGATGATGGCGGAGGGTACGCTGAGGTTCACCACCCGCGAACGCTGAACTCCACCACACCCGGAACCCGCTGGGGCTGGCGCAGAGCAATGACCACGACGGCGGGCTGGTATAGAATCCTAAGCAAACTGATCGAGGTGCAGTCCATGTTCCTACTGAAGTGTTTCATGGCGCTGCCGATCCTGGTCATGGCCGCCCATGCTCTGGCCGACTGCCCACCCGTGGCCAAGCTGGTGGCCTTCGATGGCCAGGTCAGCATCAAACCGGCCGGCCGGGTATTGAAGACCAGTCCCGGCGCCCTGCCCAGACCGCTATGCGCCGGGGACGAGGTTCATACTTTCGCCGGGCGCGCGCTGGTCAACGATGGCCGTACGTCCGTAGCCGTTGACCAGTTCAGCGTCGCCGCCTTCACCGCCGCCGGAAAATCCGCACTGAACCAGGGCCAGGCCCTGTTCGAGGTGAGCAAGCGCAAGGCGGAGGCCGGCGTGGAAGTAAAAACCCGGTTGTCGGTGATCGGCGTCAAAGGCACCCGTTTCCTGGTCGGCGACAAGAATGACGGGGTCGCTGTCGTACTCGACCAGGGCCAGGTTGAGATCACCAGCACCCAAGGCCCGGTGGGCTATTTCCGGGAGAAGGCGACGGCGAAACCCGCGGACGAGGATTTCGAGGCCTATGCCCGGCACAAAACCGAGGCGATCGCTGCTGGCAGGGCAGCATTCGAGCAGTACAAGACCCAAGTGCAGCGCGAATTCGTGGCTTATGTGGAAAACCTGACTCTGGAAGCGGGCAAGGAATTGGTGACGGTCGGCCGCGTGGCCGTGGAGCGGGATATCAGCAACGAGTCCGCCGATTCGATCAAGGCGCTCAGCGCATGGCTAGGCACCCGGTAGGCCTGGAAAACCCCGGCTGCCAACCTGTTCAATCCAATTCCAAAGCGTATGCACCTGCCCCTCACCCGTGGCGAATTCCTCAAGCTGGCCGGCGCCATGGCCGCGCTGGGGCTGTCGCTCGTATTGCTGTTCCATTGGCAGCCGGCACCGGTCGCCGCCATGGCCAGCGCAGTGAGCGACACCTATTACCCCTTCAATCCGCGCCGGCCGAGCCGGGAGGTGGTGTTCATCGCCGTCGACCACAAGGCCGTGCAGCAGTTCGGGCGCTGGCCCTGGCCGCGGCAACGGGTCGCGGCCGGCATCGACCGCTGCCGCGCGGCCAAGGTAATCGCCCTGGACATGTTGTTTTCGGAAACCACCGATCCCGCCTCCGACCAGGCGCTGGGTACTGCCATGGCCCACGCCACGACCATCGGCGGCTATCAGTTGAACGGGACCCGACATATACGCCCAGACGCCGCTGGCATGGCCCTCCTGGCCAATTCCAGCTTGACCGATAGCCAAGATGCGCACCTGATCGAGAGCCGGGACGACGTGGAACTGTCGATCCCCACGGTGCTGGCTGGCCAGGCCGCCCTGGCTTCGCTCAATACCCTGCCAGACAAGGACGAGCGCTTTCGCCACTATCCCGCAGCCTTCGTCTTCTTCGGCATGGTGCAGCCCAGCCTGGGCGTGCAATCCGTGCAGGTGTTCCTCGACACCCAGGCCAGGCTGCGCGGCGACCCCGGAATGCTGGCCTTCGGCAGCCGCATCGTGCACCTGGACCGGCGCGGCTTCACGCGCAAGAACTATTCCCCGGAGGACAGTGTCCACACGGTGTCCTTCGCCGATCTGTTCGCCGCCGATTTCCAGCCCAGCAGCCTGAAGGGCAAGTTGGTGCTGTTCGGCATCACCGAAGCCGGCGTCTCCGACATTCGCGCCACGCCCCTGGGCCAGTATCCCGGTCCGCTGATGCACGCGACCTTCATGGCCAACGTCCTGGGTGGGGATGGTCTACAGGAGTTGTCCACCGCTGCGATGGCGGGCGTGCTGCTGCTGACCCTAGCCGCGACCCTGAGCGTCGTGCTGCTGCGCCTGGTCCTGGTGCGCGCCGCGCTCTACCTCGGTCTGGCCGCGGCGGCCTATCTCGCCGGGTTGCTGCTCTACCGCCAGGTTGGCCTCTGGATGGAGAGCGGCTATTTGATGGGCGGAGCCGTCGCTGCGGCTTTGCTGATCGAGACCAGCCTGCTGACGCACTCTAAAAAGCATGCCGAGAAACTGCGCCTGGCGTTTTCCACCTATCTGCCGCCCGGCCTGGTGAATCGCATCGTCGAAAACCCGGAACAATTGAAACTGGGCGGCGAGAAGAAGGAAATCACCGTGCTGTTCTCGGATATCCGCGGCTTCACCTCGATGTCCGAGAGCGTGACGCCGGAGCGACTGGCCGAGATCATGGCGAATTATTTCCAGCCCATGACCGAAGCGGTGTTCAACCAGGGCGGCACCCTGGACAAATATATCGGCGACGCCATCATGGCCTTGTTCAACGCGCCCCTGGACCAGCCCGATCATGTCCTCGCCGCCTGCCGCGCCGCCGTCGCGATGCAGTATGCCCAGATACGCGTCAACGAAAAACACGCCATGCACGGCACGCCGCCGTTGAAGACCGGCATCGGCATCAATTGCGGCTTAGCCATCGTCGGCAACCTGGGTTCCTCGATCCGGTTCAACTACACGGCCATCGGCGACACGGTGAATCTCGCCTCGCGCCTGGAAAGCGCCACGAAAAAGCTGGGCGTGGACATCGCCATCGGCGAATCCGTCTACCAGCGCGTGAAAGACCACCTCCCCTGCCGCGCCCTGGGCTGTGTGCAGGTGGCCGGTAAAGAACAGCCACAACCGGTCTTCGAGCTGTGCTGGCGAGAAATCGCCGATCCCCTGACTGGAAATGCACTAAAGTCCGTTGCTTCCGAACGGATCACAACCACTCCCAGCAAGGCCATCGATCATGCGTAGATTTCTGATCCTCCTGACATTCCTGCTACCTCTGGCTGGCTGCAACGGCATGCTGCCAAAAAAACAGGCGACGGTGCCTGCTTGGTTACTAGCACCCCCCAACGACAGCCGCGAATGGTTCTGGGGCGTGGGCGAAGGCCAGGACCTCGACGCCGCCAAGCGGGCCGGGCTGAAAGACATCGCCGGCAAGCTGCGAGTCAGCATATCCGGGCAGCTCGATTCGTCGGTGACCGTGGACAACAACAAGGTGGACCGCCAGGCCCACACGCGGATTTCCGAGGAAGTGCAGAAGACGGAATTCAGCAACTACGTGGTGGACAAGACCGCGCAGTCGGCCGACGGCTTCTATGTCCTGGTCAAGGTGGATCGCCAGGCCTTCATCCGTGACCTCAAGAACAAGCTGGCCAACCTCGACGCCAACATCCAGCCGGTGGCCGCTGTCCTGGACAGCAAGACGCCGTTGGAACGCTTCATCGCCCTGCGCCGCCTGCAACCCAGTCTGGACAAGGGGGTGGGTTACGCGCAACTCCTGATCGGCGCCGAAGGCGGCGACGATGGGGCCGCCCATCTGCGCAAATTCGAATCCCTGCAACAACGGGCGAAGCAGGCACTCTCCGGCGTGGTGTTCCAGATCCAGGCCCGTCCCGAAGACGCCGACCTGGCAGCGGCGATGGCCACCTGGCTCAATGAAAGCGGCATCCGCACGGATCAACAAGCCCAGGCTCGGGGCAGCAATCTCCTGACCCTCTCCAGCAGCAGCCGCAACGACCAGATCTACGACAGCAAGCTGACCAAGCTCATGGTCACGCTACGAGTGAGCGACGACCAGGGCCGCACCCTGGCCAGCCGGGAGTTTACCGTTTCCGGGACTTCCGCTTACGATTATCGCGGCGCGCGACAAAACGCCATACAAAAGATGGTCAACTCGATGCGGGAGGCGGGGCCAATTTCGAGTCTGGGATTCACCGAATAGTTCGCTTCGAACAAGGGGAAACATGATGTTGGTACGTTATTTTCAGCCGGCGATACTTACCGGGCTGCTGGCACTTGGAGGTTGCGCCGCTGCTGGCGTATCGCTGTCGGATTATCCAAAAGAAGTCGAAATGCAGCCCGCGGACCACCTACCCACCGAGGCCCAACTGAACTTGCAGGGACGAGCAAAAGTGGTGGTATTCGTAGCCGACGACAGCAAACTGGACAATGCGAGAAATGCACAGGCGGGCAATACGCTCACCAGTGCCATCGAGGAAATGCTGGGCGCCAACGGCGCCGAGGTGGTGGATCGCAGCATTGCCGGGCGCCTGGGCCAGGAATTACAACTGGCCGAAGTCAAGGGCGTAGGCGGCTATGAAGGCCCATCGGTGGCCAACTTTGCTGTGAAGCCGACCATTGCCCTGGCGGAATACGGCTCGGAATATGTGCCGGCTTCCAGTTTCGTCGACAAGCAGGGCAAGACCTACTTCACGCCGGCGTCCTGGACGCACAAGAGCAGCGTGAACATCAGCCTGAATGTCTATGAAATACCCAGTCTGCGCCAGTTGAAAACCTTCAACGGCAAGGGCAGGGAAACGAAGTCCACCAACGATCAGGGCGGCCGGGACTTGGGGGTGTCCATGATACGCGCGGCCACGCAGGATGCCCTGAAGGACGTGCAGTCAGGCTTCCTCAATCAGTTCGCACCCAAAGGTTATGTGCTCGGAAAACGCCAGAATGGCAGCAAGTCTCTGTTCCGTATCTCCATCGGCAGCGATCAGGGCATCGTCCCCGACATCCCGGTGGTGATATTTACCGAAAAGGAAAGCATACATCCCATCACCAAGAAAGTCGGCTACGACCGGATTCCGGTGGCAGAAGGCAGGGTGTCCGACCTGGTCACGGCGGGCGAAGCCTGGGTTGTTCCGGACGACGAGGACAAAGCCAAACGGGTGCGCATGGGCGACCAGGTCGGAGTGGTTCACAAGGATTCGGTCTGGACCAAGATCATGCGACCGCTCAAGGGCATCTAGGAGTACCCCTGTGAACATGCACAAATTGCTGTTGCCGGCCGCCCTGGCGCTGCTGTCCGCATGCGGCAGTGTCGGCCCGCATCGGCATGCACAAGATCAAGGAACGGAAAAACCCGTTTGGATCAATAATCCGGGTGAGGGCGTATCGGCATCGGCCGGGTTTCATGTGCGAGGTGCCCAGGCGCAGGAAGAACTGGCCGTCACCCGTGCGCGCGACGAATACGCCAAACGCTATGGCGTGAAGGTAAGCAGCGAGTCAGCGACTTCTCAAGTCGTGACCGGGGACCGCATGTCCTCGGTTTCCACCAAGGACATCCACGAGGAAGTGGATCACAAGGAAGTAAAGGCCACAGTGAAAGCCAAGTGGCGAGACCCGGATACCGACGTGTTGTGGATTTGGCTGGTACCGGCGAAATAAGTGATGCTGCGAAACAGATTTGGTTTGCCACCGGGCCCCTCACCCTGCCCTCTC
>CAISDD010000081.1 GCA_903883985.1 uncultured Pseudomonadota bacterium
GTGCATGCTGCATTGCGTTGTTCGGGACGCTGGAGCGTCCGAAACTGCGTTCCCACGCTGGAGCGTGGGAACGATAAATAAATTTGGTTTGCCACCGGTCTCCTTCACCCTACCCTCTCCCGAAGGGAGAGGGTTCCACCCCCTTCCCCCTCCGGGGGAAGGGCCGGGGATGTGGGTCTGCGCCGGCAGCTTAATCACGTAGTGCGGCCTCAATACATCCGGTGCCGGAACAGCCAACTGGCCAGGCCCAGGGTTACCACGCCGATCACGGCCATGGGCCACAACTGGTCGATGAGTACGTCGAAGCCGGCACCTTCCAGGAACACCTTGCGCAGGATCACCAGGAAATAGCGCAGGGGGTCGATCAGGGTGATGAGTTGGACCGCTTCCGGCATGTTGGCGATGGGGGTGGCGAAACCGGACAGGATCACCGCCGGCACCATGAACAGGAATGCGCCCAGCAGGCCTTGCTGCTGGGTCACCGCCAGGGAGGAGATAAGCAGTCCGGCGCCCACTCCGGACAGCAGGAACAGGGTCAGGCCGCAGTAGAGTGCCGGCAGGCTACCAAGCAGGGGGACGTGAAACCAGAGTGTGGCGATGAGCAGGATCGCCGTGGCCTGGACGATGCCAATGAGGAAGCCAGGCAGGGCCTTGCCTAGCAGGATTTCGCCCGGGCGCATGGGGGTCACCAGCAGTTGATCGAAGGTGCCCTGTTCCCGTTCCCGTGCCACGGTCAGTGCGGTCACCAGCATGGTTACCACCAGATTGAGCATGCCGACAATGCCAGGAATGAAGAACCAGCGGCTCTCCAGGTTTGGGTTGAACCAGGCCCGGGTCACCAGCGCCGCGGGTGGCCCTTGCAGGCCGCGGGCGGTGATCCAGTCTCGGTTGAAGCGGTCCACCATGTCGCGCACGTAGCCCAGGGCGGCCATGGCGGTGTTGGAATTACGCCCGTCGACGATGGCCTGTAGTGACGCTGTCCGTCCCGACAGCAATTCGGCGCCGAAGCGCGGGCCGATGTGCACCACCACCAGCACCTGGCGTGCGTCCACCAGGGGGGCAATCTCGCCCTCGGCGGAGAGTACCGCCACCCGGTGAAATGCCGGCGCCCCAGCGAAGACGGCCTCCATGTCGCGCGACACGGCGCTGCGATCCTCGTTGTAGATGGCGTAGGGGATATGTTTCAGGTCGAAGGTGGCGGCGTAGCCGAACACCAGAAGCTGGATCATGGGCGGCACGATCAGGGTCATGCGGCTCTTGGGATCCTTGAACAGGGCCAGGAATTCCTTGTGGACCAGGGCGAGGATGCGTTGCCACATGTCAGTTACTCCACCGGGAATCGCGCGAAGCACGATGCATGAAACGGGCGGTCGGTAGGGCAGAACGCACAGCGGTTCCGCCAGCGTGGCTGGCGGATCGGCCTGTCGGCCATCTGCCCTACTGCCGGTTGGAAGCGATTCATTTCAGGGTGTGCCCTAGTCCAGTCGTTTGCGCGACTTATGCCAGGTGATGCCCAGGAAGATGGCGGCCATCAGCACCAAGGCCAGGGCGTTGGGCAGCACCACTGACCAGACATCGCCAGCCAGGAACAGGGTCTGGACGATTGCGACGAAATAGCGGGCGACGATGACGTGGGTGACCACCTGGACGCCGGGCGGCATGCTGTCGATATCGAAGATAAACCCGGATAGCAGGAAGGCGGGCAGGAAGGTGGCGATGATGGCGATCTGGCCGGCCACGAACTGGTTGCGTGCCAGGGTGGAGATGGTCAGTCCCATCCCCAGTGCAGCCAGCAGGAACAAAGAGGCGCAGACCCACAATACCCAGAAGGAACCGCGCAGGGGCACATCGAAAAGGCCGACGGCCAGACCCACGGTGAGCAGCATGCCCCCGGTACCCAGGGCGAAATAGGCGAACAGCTTGCCCAGGAGAATCTCGTTCATGGTGGCCGGTGTCACCAGCAGGGCTTCCATGGTGCCACGCTCCCACTCACGGGCCATGACCAGGGCGGTGAGCAGGGCGCCGATCAGGGTCATGATGATGGCCACTAGTCCGGGCACAAGATAGTTGCGGCTGCGCAGTTCGCTGTTGAACCAAACCCGTTGTTGCAGTTGCACCGGCGTGATCAGGTCCATGCCGCGCTGTCCCGCCCAGCGCGTGAGCCACGCGCCCCATGCCCCGGTCACGTAGCCCTGGGCCAGGCGGGCGGTGTTGGCATCGACGCCGTTGACGATGACCTGAATAGGAGCGCCGTTGGGCCTGCGCAGGCGTTCTGCGAAGTTCTCGCGCAGGTGCACGATGGCGTTCACCCGGCCTTGGCGCAGGGCCACATCTGCTTCTGCCATGCTGGTCATCCGGATCGGTGCGAAATAGTGGCTGGCCTCCAGACTGGCGAAGAAATCAGCGGTGTCGGCGGAGTGCGACTCCGCGACCAGGGCCACCGGCACATGATCCGCATCCAGAGAAACACCGTAGCCAAAGAGTATCAGCAGGAAGATGGGCATGACGAAGGCGATGGCGATGCTGCTGGGGTCGCGCACGATCTGCAGGAACTCTTTCTTCACCAAGCCGGCCAGGCGCATGCTAGCCCCCCCTCGCTTCATGCCGCCTTCTCCTTGTTGGCGTTGCCTTCCACCAGATGGATGAAGGCGTCTTCCATGCTGGGTTCGGGGTTCGCGGCGGTGCGGGCCAGCAGCTTGATGGCGCCGGGCTCGCCGGTGGCAAGGATGCGGCCGGCGGCCATGATGGCCAAGCGGTCGCAGTATTCCGCCTCCTCCATGAAATGGGTGGTCACCAGCACCGTCACCCCGGCCCGGGCCAGGGCGTTGATGCGCTGCCAGAATTCGCGCCGGGCCAGGGGGTCGACGCCGGACGTGGGTTCGTCCAGGAACAGGATTTCCGGCCGGTGCATCAGCGCGCAGGCCATGGCCAGGCGCTGCTTGTAGCCTAGTGACAGGTCGGCGGAGAGCTGGTCGGTTTGCGCCGTTAGCTCGAACTCGGCCAGGGCCCAGGCCAGGCGCTCCTGCTGTGCGCGGCGGCCGAGGCCGTAGGCGCTGGAGAAAAACACCAGGTTCTGGGCCACGCTGAGATTGCCGTAGAGGGAGAACTTCTGCGACATATAGCCGATGCGGCCGCGCGCCGTGGAAGCCGCGTGGCGCAAGTCCAGGCCCGCCACCTGGAGGCTGCCGGCGCTGGCGGGCAAGAGGCCGCAGAGCATGCGGAAGGTGGTGGACTTACCGGCGCCGTTGGCTCCCAGCAGGCCGAATATCTCGCCACGCTGAACCTGAAAACTGACCCCGTCCACCGCCCAGAAGTCGCCGAAGCGGCGGCGCAGGCCGTCCACCCGGATCACCGGGCCGTCGCCCGCATTTCCTGCGCCGACTGCCGCGTCCATGTTTCGGCCGGCGCTGCCGGCCGGCACGCTGCGGCGCAACAGGTCGATGAAGCCGTCCTCGAAGCGGGGCGGTAACGGCCGCACTTGCGCTTGCGGCAAGCCCGCGTGACTCAGCACCTGCGCGACGTCGGAGTCCGCCGCTATCACCAGGCGTACGTGCTCGCCCTGGACCAGTGCGTCCACCACCCCAGGTTGGCCGTCCAGGGCCGCCTGCATGTCGCGGTTGCGTTGCCCGGGGCGGGTCACCGCCCAGGTGCGTCCGACCATGCGCGCGCTCATGGCAGTGGGAGGCCCCTGGTCCAGCACCCGGCCTTCATGCAGCAGGACCACTGCGGCGCAACGTTCGGCCTCGTCGAGATAAGCGGTGGACAGCAGCACGCTCATGCCCTCTTTCTGCACCAGGCGGTCGACGATGACCCAGAGTTCGCGCCGGGAAACCGGGTCCACCCCCACCGTGGGTTCGTCCAGCAACAGCAGACGCGGCGCCCGCACCAGGGTGCAGGCCAGTCCCAGCTTCTGCTTCATGCCGCCGGACAAGCGCCCGGCCAGCCGGCGAGTAAAGGGGGCCAGACCGGTCATGTGCATCAGTTCGCCATAGCGCTCGGCGCGCTGCGAGCGCGGCACGCCCTGGAGGTCGGCGTAGAGGTCCAGATTCTCCTGGACGGTGAGGTCCTCGTACAGACCGAAGCGCTGCGGCATGTAGCCCAAGGCGGCCTGCACCGCCAGGGAATCCAGTGTGGCATCCAGGTCCAGCACATGGATGCTGCCGGCATTGGGCACCAGCAGGCCGGCGGCCAGGCGCATCAGGGTGGTCTTGCCGGCCCCGTCCGGGCCGATCAGCCCGGTCACCCGCCCAGGCTCGATGGCGAAGCTCACCCCGTCGAGTGCCTGGATGGTGCGCCCGCCCGCAGTGAAGGCCAGGGCCAGGTTGCGGGCTTCCAGCACCGGACTCACTTCGCGTCTTTGCAGGGTTCCGAGCCTGTCGCCGGAAGCATCTGGTCCAGGCGGATGGCCACGTTGGCGGGCATGCCCAGGCGCAACTGTTCCTGGCCCTCGCACACGAAGATGCGAGCCTGGTACACCAGGCTGGCACGCACTTCAGTGGTTTCCACCGCCTTCGGCGTGAACTCCGCACTGGGGGAGACGTAGCCGACCCAGGCCCGGTAATGCCGGTCCGGGTGGCTGTCGCTGCTGACCGTAGCCCGCGCCCCCACCGGTACCCGGCCCAGTGCCGTCTCCGGCAGCCAGGCGCGAACCCAGACCGGATCAGTGAGGGCCAGGGTGAACACCGGTTTGCTGGGTGTAGCCATGTCGCCGGGTTCCAGGATACGGTTCTCGACGATGCCGTCGGTAGGCGCGTGCAACTGGCCTTCCTGGATATCCCGCTGGATCACGGTCACCGCCGCCTGGTTCGCAGCCAGCGTGGCGCGGGCTGCGGCGACGTCTTCCTGGCGCGGCCCCAGTTCCACCAGTCGCAGGCTTTCCTCCGTCGCCTTCAACTGGGCCTGGGCCCGGTCCATGGCGTAGCGGGCGCTGTCCGCCTGTTGTTGGGAGACGAAGTGCTGGCCCACCAGGTCCAGTTGCCGCAGGTAGAAGGCATGGGTCTCCGCAACCGCCACGCGGGCCACGTCCCGTTGCGCGCGCGCCTGGGCGATCTCCTCAGGCCGGGAACCAGCCTGGAACCGGGCCACGACCTGCTGCTGCGCCGCCGTCTGGGCCCGGGCCTGGACCTCGCTAAGGTGCAGCCGTTCGGTGTCCAGGGTGGCGAGCAACTGTCCCTTCTTCACCCGGTCGCCTTCCCGCACCAGCATCTGGTCGATGCGTCCGTTGCCGTTGAACGCCAATTCTACCTGGCGGATGTCCACGTTGCCGTGCAGCAGCAGTTCGGTCTGGCTTGGGGCCACATGCTGCCGAGACCACCAAGTCACCGCAGCCACGGATGCAATCACGGGAATGACTAAGAAAAGTTTCGGCTTCATTTCGCCTTCAAGGTTCAATGATTACGGGGCCGGTGTTCGTGGATCGTACGACGTCGGGCTGGGGAGGGAAGCTTGGTGGCCGAGCATCCGGGCCGAGCGGAGTGTGGCTCTTACGGCTAGCGCGCGAGGAAGTCGGCGTAAGCACGGGCCAGACCTTCCTGCATGGGGGTGGAGGCTTGCCAGCCCATGGCATGCAGGCGGGCCACGTCCATGAGTTTGCGCGGAGTGCCGTCGGGCTTGCTGGCGTCGAAGACGATCTCGCCTGGGTAACCGGTCACCTGTTTCACGGCCTCGGCCAGCTCGCGGATGGTGAGATCGAAGCCCACGCCGATGTTGACCAGGGGTGGCATGAATTCATCCTCTCCTGCGGCCCCGCTTGCGGTGGAGGGGAGGAGTTTTGCGCCGCTGCCCAGCAGGGGGACGAATCGTTCCTCCGGCAAATTCATCAGATAGACGCAGGCGTCGGCCATGTCTTCGCTGTAGAGAAATTCGCGCTTGGGTGTGCCCGTGCCCCAGACCGTGACGGTGGGGCTGTGGTTCTGCCGGGCTTCGTGGAACTTTCGGATCAGGGCCGGGATGACGTGGGAGTTTTCGAGGTGGTAGTTGTCGCCGGGGCCATAGAGGTTGGTGGGCATCACCGCCAGGTAGCGGGTGCCGTACTGGCGGTTATAGCTCCAGCACATTTCGACGCCGGCGATCTTGGCCAGGGCGTAGGGGCGGTTGGTAGCTTCCAGGGGGCCGGTGAGCAGATATTCTTCCTTCATCGGCTGCGGGCAGAGCTTGGGGTAGATGCAGGAGGAACCCAGGAAGAGTAGGCGCTGGACGTCGTTCTTCCAGGCGGAGTGGAGGATATGGGTCTGGATGGCGAGGTTGTCGCGGATGAATTCGGCGGGGTACTCGTTGTTGGCGAGGATGCCGCCGACCTTCGCCGCAGCGAGGAAGACGTGGTCCGGCTTTTCCCGGGCGAAGAAGGCCTCTACCTGTGCCTGATCGGTGAGATCCAGCTCGGCGTGGGTGCGGGTGAGGAGGTTTGCATAGCCCTTGGTGGCCAGATTGCGCATCAAGGCGGAGCCCACCAGGCCGCGGTGGCCGGCGACGTAGATTCGAGA
>CAISDD010000082.1 GCA_903883985.1 uncultured Pseudomonadota bacterium
CATCCCATGGCGCTCCAGCGCCCCGTAGTCTTCAAAACCAAAATCGTGCTGGCGCAGATGCGTCCAGCTACCGAGGAGGAATTGCACCGCATCCGGGCGGGTAAACACGGACAGCCACTCGACTACTGTGCATGTCAGGGAATGCGGCTTATCCGGTTCCAGGATGACGTATCGGCTTCGGCTCAAGGCCTTGCTCTAGGTCGGGACGCTGGAGCGTCCAAAACTGCGTTCCCACGCTGGAGCGTGGGAACGATAAAAGCTGTCGATGGGCTTGCCGGCGACGCTCGCATTCGCCGGCAAGCCGGCTCCCACGAGGCTCACGACATGCCGGTCAGGGCCTACAGGTGGGCGTGGGAGCGGGCTTGCTCCTCTGCCACCACCGGCGATCTGAAATTTGGTTTTCGACTGGTTACTTAGTGTTAATGTCCATGTGATTGAGAAAAGGAAGACCTTTCGATGAACATCCGCCAGCAATTACTGATTCCTCCCGGCGCGCTGCTGATATTGATGCTGCTGTTGGGCGTGGCAGGTTTCTTGGGACTGAACGCCTCCAACAACTCGGTTCGCGACATCTACGACGTCCGCTTCCAGGCCTTCAAAGGCAGTAGCGATGCTTTGGCGGACGTGGCTGCGGCGCATGCCGATGTCTACCGCTTGTTCACCTGGCTAAAAAATTACGATGCGGCCAAGACCAAACTGGCCACGGATGAAATCAACCAGCGCGTTTACCATGCCGTTGCCCAGTTGAAAACACTGGAGGCGAACCAGGCGTTCTCCGGGGAAACCCGCAAGGCGCTTACGGATTTGCAGAAAGATCTAGCCGAATATCGCAAGCAGGTCATACAGGCGATCGATTATGCCCAGATCGACCCCAACATGGGCATTACCGGCATGCAGGATGCTGATCGAGACTTCACCTCGCTGCAACGAAAAGCCGAGCAGTTGGTGGCGGAACAGGCCGCCAAGGCGAAGGAAAGCTATTCAAACAGCATTTCGGCATTCAGAAGTTCACTCGCCATATTCGTCGCAATCCTGCTGCTGGCCATCGTCGTGGGTGTGACGATCAGCCTGCTGCTGGCGCGCAAGATCACGCACCCTCTACGGCAGGCGATCGCATCGGCGCAACGCATTGCGGAAGGCGACCTCACGAGTCGGATTGATGTCATACAAAACGACGAGACCGGCGACCTGCTGCGTGCATTGAGTTGCATGCAGGACTCGCTCCAGCAAATTGTCGGGGAGATCAAGAGCGTTGTGCACGCCGGCGAGCAGGGTGATTTTACGCATTCCATCGATCTGAACGGGAAATCCGGCTTTGGTCGAGACATTGGCGAATCACTGAACCGCCTGAATTCAGGCATATTGCAGCAGATCGGAGGCAGTCCGGCGGATGCTGTTGCCGTTGCCAGGCGCATCGCAGAGGGTGATCTCTCCGTTCCCATTCTGCTCCTTCCTGGCGATCACGGCAGCATCCTGGCAGCCATGTCCACCATGCGCCATGAACTGGAGGGCGTCATCGTGGATGTGCGCCAGATGGTGAATGCGGCCGCCGATGGCGACTTCAGCCGACACATCGAATCTGCGGACAAGAAGGGCTACGCCAAGACCCTGAGTGAATTACTGAACCGTCTGAGCGATACCGCACGCGAAGCACTCATCGATATTTCCGAGGTGGCTCAGGCCCTGGCCGAGGGAAATCTGACGCGACAAGTGGAAAAGGACTATCCAGGCCTGTTTGGCAGCACGGCCAGAGGCATCAATGGCACTTCGGAACATCTGAGAGAACTCATAGGCAGCGTGGTGGAGGCGGTGGACGCCATCAGCCAAGCCGCGCGGGAAATCGCCCAGGGTAACAAGGATCTGTCCGAGCGCACAGAGGAGCAGGCCTCCAACCTGGAGAATACGACTTCCAACATGGATCAACTGACCTCTGTGGTGCAGGCCAATGCCGGCAATGCCAACCAGGCCAACGAACTCGTCCGACAATCCTCGCGGATCGCGGTAGAGGGCGGCGAAGTGGTACATGCTTCTGTTCTGACCATGCAGGACATTTCCGAATCCTCGCGCAAGATCGTCGACATCATCGGCCTGATCAACGGTATCGCCTTCCAGACCAATATCCTGGCCTTGAACGCAGCGGTTGAAGCCGCGCGTGCCGGCGAGCAGGGACGCGGCTTTGCCGTGGTGGCCTCGGAGGTACGTAATCTCGCGCAGCGTAGCGCCGCGGCCGCGCAGGAGATCAAGGAGTTGATCTCCCTGTCTCTCGACAAGGTGGAAGTCGGCACACGGCGAGTGAATCACGCAGGTGACAAGATGGATGAAATCGTCGCATCCATCACCCGCGTCAGTCACATCATCGCGAATATAAGCAGCGCCTCGACCGAGCAGGCGACAGGTATCGCCCAGATCAACCGCGCCATCTCCATGATGGACGAAGTCACTCAGCAGAACGCCGCCCAGGTGGAGCAAGTAGCCGCTGCAGCGGAGTCTTTGGAGGAACAGGCCCATCATCTGCAAAGCCTGGTGGCTCACTTTCGCCTTGACCGGACGGAGTCCCTGACCACGACAGCCACCTGGCAGGATGTGGAAGCCGTGGATGCCTTCATGAACCGTGCGGACAATGCGAGGTACGTCGCGAAACGGATTGGCAATAAGCGCATCACACTTTCCAGGTAGACAGGCGCCGGCTTGCACCTGGGCCGTTGGCCCAGGCTGGGATAGTGGTGCGCCTGCAGGCAGCCCATCACGGCTGCTCGATGGAGCAGAAAGCACGGGACATCCTGCGGCGCGCGGTACAAGATGAAGCCACGGGTGCCGGCTTTGCGCAAAAGATCTGCAAGCGTTTCGCCGGCCTGGGTGTGGACGAACTGCCGATCCCCGTGCGTCGCGCGGCCCGCCCGCCGATCGTCCCAATAGACTAGTCATGGGCAGCATTCTGCTCGATACCAACGTCCTCTCGGAACTCATGCGCCCGGAGCCGGCCCTGGTAGATTTATCGTTCCCACGCTCTAGCGGTTTATCGTTCCCACGCTCCAGCGTGGGAACGCATCCCATGGCGCTCCAGCGCCTCGTAGTCTTCAAAACCACCTATCAAAGGTCAATCAACCCCGGCTGTCCGAGATAATTCCGAGCACTCGAATAGCGCCAGTGTTCAGGCAAATCCACATAACCGCGTTTCATGTCAGGAAATGCGGC
>CAISDD010000083.1 GCA_903883985.1 uncultured Pseudomonadota bacterium
ACTCATCGCCCCCCCCCCACAACTTTTGTATCCGCAGGGTCGGCAATTTGGGCATCTCAACCGGCGCAGTACCGGTCTTCACCAACAGCTTGTTGGTTTCCGCCGCCAGGCGAATGACTGGGTAGCGTATCCCGGAGAACATCGGCATCCTCCTTAGGTACTCGAAGATGCGCTTGACCTCGCCAGACGCACACTCGGGCGTGTTCAACTGAGGATTCAAGGATAATGTCGCTTTCCTCCTTCCAGGATCGCTGCCGTGAAGCCCATCGCCATCTTTCGCCACGCACCTCACGAAGGCCCGGGACATTTCTCCACTTTCTGCGATGCTCACGGTCTGCCCTGGGAAATGCGCTGCATCGACGCGGGCGAGGCGGTGCCCGCCACGCCCGATGCGTATTCCGGCCTGGTGTTCATGGGCGGGCCTATGAGCGTGAACGACGATCTGCCCTGGATTCCTGGCGTGCTGGCACTGATCCGCGCGGCGGCTGCCGTCAATGTTCCGCTACTCGGTCATTGTCTGGGAGGGCAGTTGATGGCCCGCGCGCTGGGCGGTTCGGTGGGGCGCAATCCGGTCAAGGAAATCGGCTGGGGCGGTGTGCGCGTACTGGAATCGCCACAAGCCCTGGAATGGTTCGGCCCGGTGCGCAACTTCGCGGCATTCCATTGGCATGGAGAGACCTTCACCCTGCCTCCCGGTGCCCAGCGCATCCTGGAAAGCGACTATTGCGCCAACCAGGCCTTTGTCCTGGGGCCCCACCTCGCCTTGCAATGCCATGTGGAAATGACCGAGCCCATGATCCAGTCCTGGTGCGAAGTCGGCAGCGAGGAGATCGCCGCTGCGGCAGACAGCCCCGGCGTGCAGACGCGAGAGCAGATGGGGACGCTGAATGCAGTCTATCTGCCAGCCATGCGCGCGGTGGCGGAACGGCTCTATGGTCGCTGGTCACAGGGCCTGAAGCGGTGAGTGCGGAAGTCCTTACGCTGCCGCACCTGCGCGCCCTGATCGGACTGAAGGTTCGTCATCGGGGCGAGCCATGCATCGTGGTGGAAGTGCTGGAATCGCCCTGCTCCCTGATCCTGGAGGCGCACAGCGCGTCCAGCATGATGGCCGACCTGCATGGCCGCCCCTGGGAATATGGGCAGGAACACCGGGTCATTCCCGTCCTGAACGATGACCGCACCGCCTTGCACGACGCACTGTTGGACCTGGATCTGCTGGATTGACTCCGCGCGGGGAGAACGCCACGATGGCATACGCTAGCCCACATGAGGAGGACGCGATGCCTGCTGTCGAGAAGCGTAAATCAGGCCTGCTCTCGGCCCAGTTTCCTGTCATCGCCGGCTTCGCCATCGTCATCCTGTTGATGCTCGCCGTCGCCGCCACCGGCGTGGTGCATCTGCGCCTGCTCAACGGCCAGTTGACTGGCATCGTCGCCCGGCAACATCAGAAATCCGAACTAACCGTCTCGATGCGGACCCTGCACGAGGCGCGCTACCAGGGCCTCCTGCTGGCCAGCCGCCTGGATGAGGCACAGGCTCGCGCCGAACAACGGCGGCGTTTCACCGTTTCGGCTCGCGATTTCGCCGCATTGCGCGAGCGGTATATCTCACTGCCGCTCGATGACCTGGAGTCGGCAGCCTGGGGCGAGGTACGCAAGGAGCAAGAGGGCATAGAGACGCTCGCCAACACGGCCTTCGATCTGCTTCAGGCCAATAGCCTGGAACAGGCCCGGCACTTGATCCGTGCCGAGATCAAACCGCGTGAGTCGCACTTGATGAACCAGTGGAATCATCTGGTGGACATGCAGCGGTACAGGAAACTCGCGGCTCTGGATCAAGCGGCCTCGGCCAGCGAACACGCACTACGACTGGCGTTCGTCCTCTCCACCCTGGCCCTGCTGCTGGCGTTCGCCGTGGCCGTCTTCGTGATCCGGGTGAGCCGCCGCCTGGAACGGGATCTGTTCCAGGAACGCGAGCGCGCCATCGTGACCCTGCGCTCTCTCGGGGACGCGGTCATCCGCTTCGACGCCGCGCGCCACATCGCTTACCTGAACCCAATCGCCGAAACCTTGCTGGGCATGGAAGAAACGAGGTCTACCAATCTGCCCGTCGGCGAGGTATTGCATCTGTTCGAACGCGAGAGTCGCGCCGACCTGACGACGCGTTTGCTCGACGAGGTGCTCGCGGGCAGGACCTACATCCTGCCGCCGCCGGCCTGTCTGCTCTCTTCTCTGGGCATGGAATACGAGTTGGAAGGCAAGGCCTCCTGCATACACGACCTGAAGGGCGGAATCAGTGGCGGCATCCTGGTCATGAGCGATGTCAGCGAAGCACGCGAATTGCAACGCAAACTGCTCTGGCAATCCGACCATGATGCGCTCACCGGCCTGGGCAACCGCTACGCACTGGAGGAGAGCCTGGCGCGCGCGCTCGGGGAGAGGCGTGCAGCCGGAGTGAGTGGGTCGCTGCTGCTGATCAGCCTGGAGCCGCTCAAGCGCGTGCGGATCAAGGCGGGCCAGGCGTGCAGCAATGAACTTGTGTTCCAGGTCGCACTGCTGCTGCATGCCAGGATGCGGGAAGCCGATTTCCTGGCGCGCATGAGCGAGGACGAGTTTGCCGTGGTGTTGCAGCCCTGCCCCGACGAAATGCGCATTGCCGAACGCATCCGCGACGACGTGATGGCCTTCCGCCTGCTCTGGGAAGGGAATACCTACCAGATCGGCGTGCATGTCGGCGTGGTGCGCCTGTCCGGCCAGACACGGGAAGACAGCCTGACGGCGGCCTATGCAGCGTTGCGCGAAGCCGAGTCGCAGGGCGCGGGCAGCGTCGTACACCAGGCGGTTCAGGACGACCGGATCGGCGAGGACACCAACACCGAGCCCACCCGCCATGGAGTGCAACTCACATTGGAAGAGATGACATGAAAATTCTCGCCGGCGATATTGGCGGCACCCACACCCGGCTGGCGCTGGCGCGACTCGATGGTTGCAAGGTGAGCGTCGAACGGGTGGAACGGGTATTGAACGCCGGACGCACCGGGATAGAGGCGCTGCTGGCGGATTTTCTCGCCCGCTCTGGCACGGTCGAAGCCAGTTGCCTGGCCGTAGCCGGGCCGACCGATGGACAAAGCGCACAGTTCACCAATCTGCCCTGGAAGATCGAAGCCGCCGTGCTGAGCCAGCGCTTCGGCGTGCCGTTTCGCCTGATCAATGACTTCACCGCCGTGGGCTGGGGGCTCAACTCGCTGGAAGCCGCCGATGTCGCGATCCTGCAAGCGGGCACAGCCGTGCCTGGTGCGCCGCGCCTGGCGCTCGGCGCCGGCACCGGTCTGGGCGTTTCGCTATGCGTGCCGCTAGGCGGGCAGCACGGCGACCTGTATCGACCGCTTGCCTCCGAAGGTGGCCACATCGGCTTCGCACCCACCGATGCGGAACAAGACAAGCTCCTGGCCACCCTGCGCCAGGAACATGGACGGGTATCCATCGAGCGCCTGCTCTCCGGGCCGGGACTGGTCAGCCTGTATCGCTTCTGCCTGACAAAGGCCGGGCGCGCGCGAGCCGCCTGGACGGACGCACCCGATGCGGCGCAGAGGATCAGCCAGGCCGGGCTGGCGCATAGCGATCCTGAGGCCACCCACGCCTTGCGCCTATTCGCGCGCATCTATGGCCAGGCGGCAGGGGATCTGGCACTGCTCACGCGCGCGGCAGGAGGCATATTCCTCGCCGGCGGCATCGCCCCGCAAATTTTGACGATGCTGCAAGAGGGCGAATTCCTCGTCGGCTTGCGCACCAAGGGACGTTTTTCGGAATGGATGGAGCAGCTACCGGTACGGGTCGTTCTCGACCCCGATATCGGCCTGAAGGGCGCTGCGCTGGCCGCCGGGATGGCAAGCGGCTAGTGTTTCTCTGCCGCTTCCAGCGTGTTGCGCAGCAGCGTAGCCACAGTCATCGGCCCCACCCCACCCGGTACCGGGCTGATCCAGGCGGCACGCTCGCGCGCCGTGGCGAAGTCCACATCGCCGGTGAGTGAGCCATCCTCCAGGCGATTGATGCCGACGTCGATCACGATCGCACCCGCCTTGATCCATTCCCCCTTGACCATACGCGGACGGCCCACGGCGGCCACCACGATATCCGCCTGCGCCACTTGGGCTGAAAGGTCGCGGGTGGCGGAATGGCATACCGTGACCGTGCAGCCGGCCAGCAACAACTCCAGCAGCATCGGCCTACCCACATGATTGGAGGCGCCTACCACCACGGCGTGCTTGCCGCGCAGAATCTCGCCCGTCGCCTCCAGGAGGCGCATCACTCCATAGGGTGTACAGGAACGCAAGGTGGGCTTGCGCACCGCCAGTCGGCCGATGTTGTAGGGATGAAAGCCATCCACATCCTTGTCCGGACGGATGCGCTCGATCACCGTCTCGTCGTCGATGTGCGCCGGCAAAGGGGCTTGCACCAGGATGCCGTCCACGCTCGAGTCCTCATTCAGTTGGTCGATCAACGCCAGCAACTCGGCCTGGCTGGTGGCTGCGGGCAGGTCATGGGAAATCGACAACACCCCCGATTTCTCGCAGGCCAGCCGCTTGCGGCGCACATAGATGCTGGAAGCGGGGTCATGGCCCAGCAAGATCACCGCCAGCCCAGGAACCCTCTGCCCGAGAGCGATGCGGGCACCGACCTCGCGCTGGATATCCTGGATGAGTGCGTCGGCGATGGCTTTGCCATCGAGGAGTCTAGCGGTCATGGCGTGGATGCGGTCTGGTTGAAACCGCGCAATTTTACTGGAGCCCCCTGCCGCCAGCATTGCTTTTCCCGGCATCGGCGGGTATATTTCAGCCCCTTCGGGGTGTAGCGCAGCCCGGTAGCGCGCTTGCTTTGGGAGCAAGATGTCGGAGGTTCGAATCCTCTCACCCCGACCAGTACTTTCCACCAGTACTTTCCACCAGTTGTTGCAACCAGTCGTTGCTGGTTGGAAAACTTCTAGAGCCCACGGGATACTGCCCGTAGCTCAACCGGATAGAGCACCAGCCTTCTAAGCTGGGGGTTACAGGTTCGATTCCTGTCGGGCAGACCATAATAATCAATAAAT
>CAISDD010000084.1 GCA_903883985.1 uncultured Pseudomonadota bacterium
ACCTCTGCTTCGTATCGGCTGACACCGACACAAAAAATATCGTACCAACCAGCGCTGCCGCTAACACTTACGGCGGGTGTGGTCTGCGGTTTAGTCCGCGGGTTTAGTCCGCGGGTTTAGTCCGCGGGTTTAGTCCTCCTCGCACCGAAGGGACAGATGGGCACAAACAATCGAGTGATCTGGTCCGAGGGACTGTTCCTGCGTCCCCATCATTTCCAGCAGGCCGAGCGCTTCCTGGAAAGGTGGGTGGATGCCAAGGTCAGCGCGGTTCAGCCGTTCGCGTATGGCTTTACCCATTTGGAGTTGGATCAGGAAGCGCTCAAGCAGGGCAAGATCGGCCTCAAGACGGCCATAGGCGTCATGCCGGACGGCACCCCCTTCGCCCTCCCCGAGGACATGCCCGCCCCGTTGCCGCTCGATGTCGCCGCAGACCGGCGTGACACGGTCGTGTGCCTGGCCTTGCCCATGCGCCGTTCGGGCATGCCGGAGTTCACCCTGGATTCGGCCGGCCATGACGGACTGGCCCGGTACACCAGCGTCGATACCCGCGTCGCCGATGCCATCGCCGAGACGCAGGACTCGGCCGACATGAAGGTCGGCCAACTCAATTTGCGTTTGGCGATGACTGGCGACGCGCTCGATGCTTACTCCACCCTGGGAGTCGCGAAGCTCATCGAACGGCGCTCGACCAGGCAGGTCGTACTCGACCTGCGTTACATCCCCCCATGCCTGGATTGCCGGGCGAGCGCCATCCTGGTTGAATTCCTGCGGGAGGTCGGCAATCTGGTCAAACACCGCGCCAACACCGTGGCCGACCGCCTCGGCCAACCAGGCCAGAAGGGCGTCGCCGAGATCGCCGACTTCCTCATGCTACAACTGCTCAATCGCTTCGACCCACTGCTCGACCATTATTCGCGGACTGCGATGCTCCACCCGGAATCGTTTTTTGGCCTGCTGCTGGTTCTGGCCGCCGAACTGGCAACCTATACCCATGCCGACCGCCGCCCCCTCGAGCCCCCTCCCTACCTCCACGACGCCCTGGATGAAACCTTCGCGCCGTTGGTCGCCGATCTTCGGGAATCGCTGACCGCCGTCATCGAGCAAAACGCCGTCGCCATCCCGATCGAGGATCGCGGACGCGGCCTGTTCACCGCCATGATTCCCGATCCTGATCTGCTGCACAACGCCTCCTTCGTTCTGGTCATCCAGGCCGGCATGCCGACCGAACAGATCCGCCAGATATTCCCGACCCAGGTAAAAATCGGGCCATCGGACAAGATACGAGATCTGGTGATGTCGCAACTGCCCGGAATCATGCTGACCTTGTTGCCAGTGGCACCGCGGCAGATTCCCTATCATGCCGGTTACTGCTATTTCGAACTGGACCGTGGCAGCGAGTTCTGGAAACACATGGAAACCAATCGACTCCTGGCCATGCACATCGCCGGAGACTTCCCCGGCATGCAGATCGAATTCTGGGCCATACGAAACTAAAAGCCATGACGATGCCGGCCACGACGATCGTCTCGCACCGTGCCCTCCCCTGCGCCCTCTCCCAGAGTGGCGCTGCAAACGCTGCTGACGCGGCCGTTCACATTCACTTGCCTGGGGTTAGCCGATGAGCGATCCGATTCCACCGAATTTCCCCGACGCCGACGCCACCGTCATGATCCCGAAGCCGGGGGGGAGGCGTGCGCCCATCGACCCGGCCGCCTCGCCCCCCCAAACCCCGATCCAGCCATCCTCCCGACCTTACTCGCCAACTTCGGACGATGCGCAGCAGGAAACCCGGCAGGTTGGCACGAACTCACTGGTAGCGGCCGCCAACCCCCTGCTTTATCTGATTCCCCAAATTCGCGCCACGTTGTCCCATCCCGATCCTGGCGGATTGCGCGACTACCTGCTGCACAGGTTCGGCGAATTTGAACAGGAGGCGCGCAGGCGTGGCGTAGCCATGGAAACGATCCTGGTGGCGCGCTACGCGATCTGCACCGTGATCGACGAAACGGTCGCCTCCACACCCTGGGGCGGCACCTCGCAGTGGGCAAAAGCCAGCCTGCTAGTCAGCCTGCACAAGGAAGCCTGGGGTGGGGAGAAATTTTTTCAGCTCCTCGACAAGATGGCCGAGGACCCGCAGCGCAACGTGGATTTGCTGGAGCTGATGTATGCCTGCCTCGCCCTGGGCTTCGAGGGCCGTTTTCGCGTCATCGACAACGGCAAGGCGCAACTGGAACGATTGCGCGCCAAGGTCTACCTGATCCTCCGCCAGCAGCGCGGCGAGTTCGAGCGCGACCTGTCGGGCCACTGGCATGGCGTAGCCAGAAAGCCCAAGCCGCTGGTCAGGCAGATCCCCTTCTGGGTCGTCGGCGCGGCGGCGTCCTTCATCCTGCTGAGCACGTTCCTGACTTTCATCATCCTGCTCAATCAATCCTCCGATCCGGTGTTTTCAGCCCTGGCCAGCATCAAAGCCGGCACCGGTCCGGTTCAGCGCCTGGCCGCACCGCTGGAAAAGCCGCGACTGCGCACGTTCCTGGCCACGGAGATCGCCCAGGGACTGGTCGACGTCGCGGAAGATGCCCAAACCAGCCGCGTTACCCTGCATAGCGACAAATTCTTCGAACCGGGTAGCGCCGACCCGAATCCTGCTCTGACCCCGCTGCTGGTACGGATCGGCGAAGCGCTCAACCAAGTATACGGAACCGTAATCGTCAGTGGACATACCGATGATAGGCCGATCCGCACCCTGCGTTTTCCCTCCAACTTTCATCTTTCGCTGCAACGCGCGCAGTCGGCCATGGAGATACTCGCCACGAAGATCAAGGACAAGAGCAGGCTCAAGGCCGAGGGAATGGCAGACAGCCGACCGATCTCCGGCAATGACACGCCGGCGCACCGGGCGGGCAACCGTCGCGTGGAGATACTGCTACGCGTTGCGTCGTGAATTCATACGCCCCCCCATTCACCCATCACCCTGGCGGGCCGGCCCGGACCCGCCGCCCCGAGGAATGACCCCATGAAGGAAAAACTGCGAACCCTCTTCACCCATCGCTGGGTGTTGGCCGGTATCGGCCTGCTCCTGCTCAGCCTCGTGATCTGGTTCGTGGGTGGAGCCATCGCCATCTTCGACCATCGCCCGCTGGCCTCCGGCGGCAGCCGTCTCGTCCTGATCCTGCTCGTGCTTCTGGCCTGGGCAGGCACGGAGGCCTGGAAAAAATACCGCGACTGGCAGGCCAACCAACGCATGCTCGCGGCCCTAGCCGAGGGCGACACCCACGATCAGAACCTGTCCGCCAGGGAAGTGGCCGATCTCAAGCTGCGTTTCCTGCAATCCTTGTCCACCCTCAAGAAGGCGCGCTTCGAAAACAAGGCCCAGGGAGGCCACAGCTACCTCTACCAACTCCCCTGGTACCTGTTCATCGGCGCACCCGGCTCCGGCAAGACCACCACCCTCATCAACTCCGGTCTGCGTTTTCCGCTCTCCGACAAGTTGGGCAAGAGTGCCGTTCGCGGCGTGGGCGGCACCCGCAACTGCGATTGGTGGTTCACCGATGAGGCGGTGCTGCTCGACACCGCCGGCCGCTACACCACCCAGACCAGCAACCAGGCCGTGGATAGCGCCGCATGGGGCGGATTCCTGAAGTTGCTCAAGCGCTTCCGGCCGCACCAACCCCTGAACGGTGCCATCATCACCCTTAGCGTCTCGGATCTGCTCACCCAGTCGGCCGAGGAACGCGCCGACTACGGGTGCTGCGTACGCCAGCGCATACGGGAACTGCACGACAAGCTGGGTACCCGTTTTCCCATCTACATCATGGTCACCAAGTGCGACCTGCTGGCGGGTTTCATGGAGTTCTACAGCGACCTCGGTCGCGAAGACCGCGCGCAAGTCTGGGGAGCCACCTTCGATTTCCACACCGAGTCAGGCGCCCTGGCGCCGCTGAGCGCCTTCGAGGCCGAGTTCGGCGCCCTTGAATCCCGCCTCAGCAGCCGGCTGAATGCCCGCCTGGATGAGGAACGCGACCCGCAGCGGCGTGCCTTGCTTTATGCCTTCCCACAGCAGTTTGGCAACCTGCGCCCCATGATCGCCAACTTTCTGGAGGAGGTATTCGGGGGTTCGCCGTTCGAAGAACAGGCCCTGTTGCGCGGCTTCTACTTCAGCAGCGGCACCCAGGAAGGCAGCCCATTCGACCGCGTGCTGGCCACCCTCTCCCGCACCTTCAACCTGGAACGTCAGGTCTTGCAGCCTCCGTCCGGATCGGGCAAAAGTTACTTCATCACCCGTCTGTTGCGCGACGTGGTGTTCGCGGAATCCGACCTCACCGGGCGCAGCGAGAAGATCGAGGCGCGCCGCAAAAGATGGCTGCTGGCCAGCTTCGGCCTGCTGGGCGTGGTGTCGACCCTGCTGATCGCCGGCTGGATGCTGAGCTACTTCCGCAACCAGTCCCTGGTGGAAGAGATCGCCCTGAGAGGCGAGGAACTCAAGCAGAAGGTGGCGCACCTTCCACCGCCCCAGCAGGGCGAATTACTGACGGTCCTGCCCGCGCTCAATGCCGCACGCACGCTGCCTACCGGCTATGCGTTAGGCAATTCTCCGGTGCCGTTCTCCCTCGGGCTGGGCCTCTATCAGGGTGACAAGCTCGGTGCCCAGACCACGCAGGTCTACCACAAGCTGCTGCGCGATACCTTCCTGCCCAGGATCGCACTGCGACTGGAGGAGCAGATACGCAGCGCTGAAAACCAGGAGGTCCGCTACGAGGCACTCAAAGGCTATTTGATGCTCTACGACCCCAGGCATCTGGACGCTGGCGCGCTCGAATCCTGGATCATGGCCGACTGGCAGCGCGCTTACACCCGCGAGACCAGCGAGGCGAACTGGAAAGACCTGGGCTACCACCTGCACGCGGCCCTGTCCGAACCGCCGCTCGAGATGACACTGCCGATGGACGCCGCACTGGTCGGCCAGGCCAGATTGCAACTCGCCTCGGCCTCCCTGCCGGAGCGGATCTACTCGCGGCTCAAACGCCTGGGCACGGGTTCCGGCATCTCCCGCTTCAGCATCAGCGAGGCCGCGGGCCCGTCCGCGCCCCTGTTGTTCGCGCGCGCCAGCCACACCCCGCTCACGGAGGGCATCCCTGGCCTGTTCACCGCCGAGGGCTTCCACAACGGACTGCTGACCGACTCGAAGACCCTGGTCAAACAACTGACCGAGGAAGAGTCCTGGGTACTCGGCCTCAACCATGTCGCCGCGCGGCCACAGGCGCAAAATGAGGCGCAGAACCTGGCCGCAGTACGAAGCCTGTATCTGGCCGAATACATCCGCCTCTGGGACGAAATGCTGGCCGACCTGCGCATCGTCCCAGCCGACAACCTGCAGCAATCCATACATATCCTCACCCTGCTGGATTCCGGCGATTCCCCCCTGAAGCAACTCCTCGTCGCGGTGAGCCGCGAGACCACGTTAGCCGGGACCGACTCCCCCATCCAGGCCGGAGTGGACCAGGCGGTCGGACGGGTCGTGGACAGGCTGCGCAACCCCTACGATCAGTTTCTGGGAGACGCCGGCCCCGCCGCCAAGCTCGCCATGAAACGTCCGGAAGCCATCGTCGACCGGCACTTCGACCCGCTGCACAAGCTCGTGCAGGGCGCGCCCGCGCCCCTGGACGCGGTTCTCGCCAAACTGAAAGAGTACGAGATCCACCTGCGCGCAACCGAGGAAGCCATCAAGCTGGGTGCGCCGCCACCGTCGGATGTCCAGATCATCGCCACCATCAGGAGCGTGGCCGGCGGTTTGCCGCAGCCCCTGCAATACCTGCTCAACAGCCTCATCTCACGCAGCACAGGACAAGCCGCCAGCTTCACGCAGCAAGGCATCAAAAAAGCAGTGGCGGGCGGGATCGGGGCCTACTGCGACCAAGCCGTACAGGGACGCTATCCCTTTGTCCGAACGAGCGAGCGCGAAGTGGCGCTGGGTGACTTTTCCCGGCTATTCGCTCCCGCAGGACAACTCGACGCGTTCTTCAAGGGCAAGCTCCAGGGCTACGTAGACGCCTCGGGACCAACCTGGAATCCGATCGGCCTGGCCGACGGAGTTGCCAGCGTTTCACCCGCTGTAGTCGCGCAATTTCAGCGGGCAGCCGCGATCCGAGATGCCTTTTTTCCCGGAGGGGCCACCAACCCCAGCGTCATGGTCGAATTTCAGCTAATCAGGATGGATGACAAGATGGCCGAGGTCACATTGATCAACGAAGGCCAAACGACGCACTTCGCGTATGGCCGCACGACGGCCATCCGGCTCTCCTGGCCCAGCCTCAATCCGGGCAATCAGATCAAGATGGCCGGCATCGTGGCCGGCGCCACAGCCACACCGACGATCAATGCAGAGGGAAACTGGGCGCTCTTCCGCCTGCTCGACCAGGCCAACTGGGAGGGCGGACAATCTGATCGGCATCGTCTCAGCTTCAACTTCGATGGCCACAAGGCCGTCTTCGAGTTGCGCGCCAATAGCGTGCGCAACCCCTTCCATCTGCGCGAACTCGAACAGTTCCGCTGTCCCACCTGACCATGCCCACCCCAGGATTCATCGGAAAGATCCCCAGCCAGGGCGATTTCGTACATCGTCGTCTACCCTGGGAATTCATCGATGCCTGGGATGCCTGGATGCAGGCGAGCATGACGGCCGCACGCGCGCGAATGGAGGATCGCTGGCTCGAGTTCTACCTCGTCGCACCCGTCTGGCGCTTCTTGCTCACCGAAGGCGCTTGCGACCGCAATGCCTGGCTGGGCCTCTGGTTTCCCAGTGTGGACCGGGTGGGTCGGCATTTCCCGATGACCGTCGCCGTTCCTGTCCCGGCGCAACTGGCGCATCCCACCCTGCTGCTCAAACTGGGGGCCTGGTTGACCGAAGTGGAGGACGCGGCCCTGGTCGCACTCGACCCGCGCACGACGCTTGAACAACTGAACAGGGCCCTGGCTTCCCTGCCCTGCGAGTTCCCGCCGGACTCCCCGCACGCCGCCTGTACCCTGCACGCTGGTCCCACCTCGATGCACGGCATCGCCGACCGGCAAACGCTGGACGCCCTGCTCAGTGCTCCGCACGGAGGGGGGCGAACGACGTCGTACTGGCACACCTGGGGAACGAACCGGATCGGGTCCACCTTGCTGATCAGCGAGCGCCTACTCGACGCCGCAGCTTTCGCCGCCAGCATCAGCGGTGACTGGCTCGGGAACGGTCTGTCGCCCCGCTTCCCTGCCTGACCTGTGGACTGGCAGCGCCTCCCCAGCAAGCGTGGCCGAGGCACCGCCCCACGATACTATCGTCCCCGCCCGACGATCAAGGTTGGACCCCAAGTCGCCGCGAACCTGGCGTACCCGACCGCTCACATTAACCCACCCCTCTCGAATTGTGGCCTCGACGCCTGAGCAACTGGGAAAATACAAGATCGTCCGCCCTATCGGCAAGGGCGCGATGGGTGTCGTCTATGAGGGCTTCGATACCATCATCGAGCGCACCGTCGCCATCAAGACCATCCGCACGGATGAGCTTGATCCGAGCGAGGCTGAGGAACATTCCCGCCGCTTCCTGATCGAAGCCAAGGCCGCCGGCAAGCTCAATCATCCCAACATCGTCGCCATCTATGACTATGGCAAGGAACAGAACCTTGCCTATATCGTCATGGAGTACGTACATGGCAAGGAATTGAAGGCCTATTTCGACGCCGGCCACCGCTTCAACACCGGGGAAATCCTGCGCATCACGAGTCAACTGCTAGGCGCGCTGGAAATGGCCCATGCGAACGGCGTCGTCCACAGGGATATCAAGCCGGCCAACCTCTTCCTGACCGATAAAGGCAGCGTGAAGTTGGGCGACTTCGGCATCGCCCGCATCGACAGCACCCACAAGACGCACGCGGGCACGATCCTGGGCACACCCAGCTACATGTCGCCAGAGCAAATCAAGGGCGAATCGGTCGATCAACGCTCCGACCTGTATTCCACCGGCGTAATCCTGTATCAGTTCCTGACCGGGGAGAAACCGTTTTCAGGCAGCATGGTCGCGGTCATGCACAAGGTTATCAACGAGGAACCGCCACCGCCCTCGACGCTGAACCCCAAAAGCTCCCCCGCCATGGATCGGGTCGTAGCCAGGGCGATGGCGAAGGATCGGTCGCGGCGTTACCCGGATGCCAGGCAGTTCATCATCGCCCTGCGTGGCGCCGTCAGGACGGCCGAAGAGGAAGAATCGGAAGAGACCCGGGTCATCAACCTCAAGGACCTTGAACTGATCCTGGAACCGGACAACGCCTCGCGTAGCGGAGCCACCCTTCGCGACGGGGCACGGCGAGACTCGACCATCGCGGGCAACGAGGAATTGCGGCCGGGCGAAGCCTCGCTCGCCGCAAAGCCGGACGCCACCTGCACCCTCAGCCAACCCAGCCGTATCGTCGAGATGCGCCGCAAGGCGGAAGAAGCCAAACGCCGCGCCGAGGAAGAATACCTGCGCGCGGAAGAGGCACTGAAGCTCGCCGAAGAAGCCCAGCGAAAAGAACAGGAAGAAGCCGCACAGAAAGCGGAAACCGTCGTCACCGAGGCGCTGGAAATGCAGCGTATCGCCACGACGCTCTCCCGCGAGACGGACGCGGCCATCCTCACTGGCGAACTGATCGACGCCATCAAGAGCATCAAACCACGGGCAGATTCCGCCTTGCAGATGGCAGGGAATATCCAGACCCGACTCAGTGACCTGCTGGTCGCCCAAGAATTGCTGCAAGCGGGAAGTCAGGAGAAAACGGAAAGCGCGCTCTCCATGAGCGTAGCCATCCAGCAAACCCTGCGTGAAGCGCTGCAACGCCTGGAAAGCGCTTTGCGGCAACGAGTCGAGGCGAGTGTGCGCCTGGCCGAGACGGCCATCGAGGCGGTAGCTACAGCCACGCTCGCACTTCGGCAGGCCGAACCGTTGTCGCCACAAGCCATCCAGGCCGGAACGATCCTCGAATCTGCCGACATGATCAGTCAGTTCATCGTCAAGACTTCCAGCCTGGCGAGTGAGGCCAATAACCATATCCAGGATGCGTACACAGGAAGGAATTGGCTTCCGGCCAACGTGCTGGCGAAATTTCAGTCCGCCGCCTCGGCAAACGAACAAATTCTCAAGAGGCTAGAACAGATCGCCCTGAATTTCGAAGAGGCTAGACGCATCGCTCAGGAAAAAGCCCTGCGCCGCGCCGAGGAAGAAGCCCGCCTTCAGGCCGAGGCCACCCGTCGTGCCGAAGCTGACGCCAGGCGACGCGCGGAGGAAGAAACCCGCCGCGTCGCACAGGAGGAAGCCGCCCATCGCGCCGAGGAAGAAGCGCGCCTTCAGGCCGAGGCCACCCGTCGTGCCGAAGAGGACGCCAGGCGACGCGCGGAGGAAGAAATCCGTCGCGTCGCACAGGAGGAAGCCGCCCATCGCGCCGAGGAAGAAGCTCGCCTTCAGGCCGAGGCCACACTGATCGCACCCGCTGCCATGGTAGAAGCGCGTGGAACCATGCAAACCATCCAGCCGGCCAAAACCGAGAGTTTCACGGCACGGGAAACCTTGGCAAGGCCCGCGCCAAAACCGAAGAACGCCATGCTCGTACCGGCCATCGTCGGTGGTGCCATCGTCGCAACGGCCGTCGGCTGGCTCGCACTCAAACCGGATGGGCAGGCACCTGCACCGCCCCCAGGTCCGGCATTGACCTCACCCGAGCCATCCAGCCATGGTGCTGGCGCCATGATCGCTCGACGACAAGCCGCTCAGACCAAGGCAGCCAGCCAGGATGCGGAGTGGGTCCGTCAACAGGCGGACCAGGTGGCGAAGAGCCTATCCCTGGACGCCAGGCTTGAGGATGCCAAGGAAAATGCACGCCAGGCGGAGGAAGCGCGTCGGGCTGCCCAGGCTGCCCAGGTCA
The DNA here is from genome assembly GCA_903883985.1 of uncultured Pseudomonadota bacterium. Lineage (GTDB taxonomy): Bacteria > Pseudomonadota > Gammaproteobacteria > Burkholderiales > Thiobacillaceae > PFJX01. The sequence goes on from CAISDD010000084.1 coordinate 9,930, forward strand.
AAGCCGCGGCCAAGGCGGAAGCTGACGCCACCGCCAAGGCCAGATCCGAAGCAATGGCAAAAGCCAGGAGCGATGCCGAAGCGGCGGCCAAGGCCAGGAGCGATGCCGACGTCAAGGCCAGAGTGGAAGCGGCGAGCCGAGCCAGCGCCGAAGCGGCGGCCAAGGCCAGAAGCGATGCCGACGTCAAGGCCAGAGCGGAAGCGGCGAGCCGAGCCAGCGCCGAAGCGGCGGCCAAAGCCAGGACAGAAACCCCGGCCGTCAATCCGAGTGCGCTCTTTCAGCAAGCGCAGGCCCTCGAGCAGACCAGCGTACGTGAAGCGATCAAGCGTTATGAAGAGGCCGGGAACGCGGGCTACGGCCCTGCGTCCAAGCGCCTGGGTGAAATTTACGTGGTCGGGGCAGGAAATGTCGGCCGCGACTACGTCAAATCCGTCAAATGGTATGGCAAGGCAAGGGATCAGGGCATGCCGATCCAGGAAAAGGAATAACGACGAAAGGAGTGACGAAATTGGCCCCGAACGAACCTCGCTTCGAGATGGTATCGCTGACCGACCCTGGGATGACCCGCCATCTCAACGAAGACGCCGTCTTCTGCGACCCTATCCTCGGCCTGGCGATACTGGCCGACGGCATGGGCGGATACAGTACCGGGGAAGTGGCTAGTGCGCTCGCCATCGAGACCGTGAGCCAGGCCATGCAGGAAAGCATCCCCGGCCTGTATGCCTTGCCCGCCGACGAATCGACCAAGGCATTGTGCGAAGATATTGCTTTCGCCGTCGAGCGCGCCAATGCCGCCATCTGGAATGAGTCAAAGCGGGAATCCGATGCAGACACCATGGGCAGCACCATCGTCGTCGCCGTTTTCCTGAGAGATCGGGTCACCATCGCGCATGTCGGTGATTCACGCCTTTACCGTTACCGCTGTGGGGAATTGGTCCAGATGACCCGTGACCACTCCTGGCTACAGGAACAACTGGACCTGGGCATCATCACCCCCGAAAACGCCAGGGACTCGCGCTTCAAGAATCTGGTCACACGCGGCCTTGGGATCGAGCAGGATGTCGACGTCGAGATTCATGATTACCCAGTACTGGCCGGCGACCTCTTCCTGATCTGCTCGGATGGGCTCACCGACATGCTAGAGACCCACGCCCTGGCACACATCCTCGATGAGCATATCCAGGACCTTCCCCAGGCCGCCAGCGAAATGGTGCAACAGGCCAATGCGAACGGGGGCCGGGATAACATCTCCGTCATCCTGATCCGTAAATTCGCGCCCACCAACGGCTGGCTGAGAAACCTGAGCAACAAGCTGGGATTTCGGAAGCCGTCATCCTTTTATTCCTCAGTTGACCACGCGGTATCACGACTTCGGTGCCTTGCCGTGGCGCACGCCCATGGGGTACTTGTCGCCATGGCGCTCCATATCGGTGTACACGGTTACAACCCTGAGAAGTTGTCCAGTATGTACATCGGTGCAGAGGTTGTCATTCACCGTTCCGGATGGAGCAGCGACGCTTCAATGAAGCCGGGGCGGCAGCCCCGGAAAGACAGCTCGCGTAGCTTGGGCTGAGCAAGGCGAAGCCCAACACCTTGCAAGCTTCGACCTGGCGCTAATGAGTAGCGTCGGCGTCTCGCCGGTTTTACCCCAGTCAGCGCAGCTTGCGTTAGCCGACGTTTCATGTCGGCGCAACCCA
>CAISDD010000085.1 GCA_903883985.1 uncultured Pseudomonadota bacterium
AACAAGATGGCGTCTGCGCCGATGCCATGGCCGGCCAGGCGCAATTTCAGGTGTTTCTCGCCCACCAGGCGCTGCGACTGCACCGTGAACTCGCCCTGGAAAGCGGGTGCCGGGAAGCCCTGACCCCACACTGCGGCGCGCATCGCCTCGGCGTTCTCCAGGGTGCATTCCTGGGGAGTCAGTTCACCGTCGGTCTCTATGCGCTTTTCCAGGTCGGCGGCGGAAAGGCTTCTGCGAGCCACCGTCTCGAAGGCTGCGGTGAAGCGGTCCAGATTCTCGCGGCGCAATGTGAGTCCGGCTGCCGCAGCGTGGCCGCCGAATTTCAGTATCAGGCCGGGGTGATGGCGATCCACCGCGTCAAGGGCATCGCGCAGGTGCAGACATGGAATCGAGCGTCCGGAGCCCTTCAGGAGGCCTCCGCCGCCGTCGGCGAAGATGATGGCCGGGCGATGATGGCGCTCCTTCAGGCGTGAGGCGAGTAGCCCCACCACGCCCTGGTGCCAGGCCGGGTCGAACAGGGTGAGGCTGGCGCCGTCGGCGACTTCGATGCCATCGAGCAGGGCCAGCGCTTGATCCTGCATGTCGGCCTCGATTTCGCGGCGCTCGCGGTTGAGGCGGTCGAGTTCCCCTGCCAGTTGCTTTGCCCGATCCGCATCCTGGGCGAGCAGACACTCGATGCCCACGCTCATGTCGGCCAAACGCCCGGCAGCATTGAGGCGCGTGCCGATGACAAACCCCAGGTCTTCCGCGCAGGCCAACTCCGTCTTGCGCCCCGCTGCGGTAAACAGGGCCTGGATGCCGGGGCGCGCAAGGCCTTTTTGCATGCGCGTAAGGCCTTGCTCCACCAGCAGGCGGTTGTTGCCGTCCAGGGCTACCACGTCAGCTACCGTTCCCAGCGCCACCAGGTCGAGCAGATCCGCCAGCTTGGGTTCGGGGCGCGCCTTGAAGGTGCCGCGCGTTCTCAACTCTGCGCGCAGTGCCATGAGCACATAGAACATCACCCCCACACCGGCCAGATTCTTGCTGGTAAAGGCGCAACCGGGCTGGTTGGGGTTGACGATCAGCGCGTTCGGCAGGCGCTCGCCCGGCAGGTGGTGGTCGGTGACCAGCACTTCCATGCCCAGACGCTGCGCTTCCTCGATGCCGGCGTGGGCGGCGATGCCGTTGTCCACGGTGATCAGCACATCGGGCCGATGTTCCGCCGCTAGCCGGGCGATCTCTGGAGACAGCCCGTAGCCATACTCGAAGCGGTTGGGGACGATGTATTCGACCTTGCCGCCCAGGGCGGTGAGGCCCGCGATCGCGACCGCGCAGGCGGTGGCGCCATCGGCGTCGTAATCGGCCACCACCAGCAGCTTCTCACTGCGGTGGATGGCATCCGCCAGGCGTGCCGCCGCAGCCATGCACTGTTTCATCGTCGTATAGGGAAGCAGTTGCGCGAGCTTGTGCTTCATCTCCTCCGGCAAGGCGACACCGCGCGCGGCGTAGAGCCGTGCGATCAGCGGCGGCAGGCCGGATCGGCGCAGGGCTTGGGCGGCCACTTCGGGATAGGGGCGGGGAGAGAGATTTAGCATGTTTAAATATTCGGTTGTACTGTTTTGCATTTGGGAGCCGGCTGGCTATTATGCCGGCTATGGCCCATTTTCTCCCCCTCTCTCGCGTTGCCCGTCTGGTGGGCGAATCGCGGTCCGCCATCCAACGCCGGATCCACGATGGCGAATTGACTACTTTCGATGGCATGGTGGAGATGGGCGAGCTCCTGCGCGTGTTTCCTGACGTGAGATGGGAGGACGACGGCGAATTCCGGCGGGTCGAGGAGATCAAGGCCCATGCTTTCTCCCGCCGCGTCTACGAGCGTGCCCTGCCGGCGAAGGAGGTGCTGGCCGAGCGCCTGTTCGAGATGGGACGCGAATTTGCCGCAGCCAAGACCTTGTTGCTGCATTACGACGAGGTGCTGCGCTTCCTCGGCGACAAACTCGACGATGTCGCGGAGGCGGGAGCCGCCAGGCCGGCCGTACAGCAGGCGATCATCGACCTTAAACAGTGGTTGAGACAGGCGCTCGCGGCGCGGCCCTCCGATACAGAGCGCGCCCAGGCCTTGCTCGCCCAGGAAAATGTGATGCGTATCCTATCCGCACGGGTCACGGTTAACCCCGCAGGCCACGAATTCTTCGTGGAAGGCAACGACACCCTGCTCGAAGCAGCCTTGCGCGCCGGCATCCCGCTCAATTACGGGTGCAGCAACGGCAACTGTGGCGACTGCCGTGCGCGCCTGGTTTCCGGCCAGATCAGGAAGGTGCATCCGCATGACTTCGTGCTGAAGGAAAGCGAAAAGGCCGAGGGCGACTTCCTTCTCTGCTCCTACACCGCAGTGAGCGATGTGGTGGTCGAGGCGGGTATCGCCGGCGCCGATGACATTCCGCTCCAGGAGATAGTCACGCGGGTGAAGGCGGTGGAGATACTCAACGAGCGCATCGCGGCGCTGCATCTCACCGCACCGCGCAGCCAGCGCCTGCACTTCCTCGCAGGGCAGCGGGTGACGCTCTGCGTCGGCGATCTCAGTGGAGAGTACTACGTGGCGAGTTGCCCTTGCGAGGATCGCCATATCGAACTCCATATCCGGCGCGATAACAGCCCTCTTGCACGCCATGTATTCGAGGATATGGCCAAGGAGGATAGTGTGCGCATCGAAGGCCCGCGCGGCCATTTCGTGATGAAACTGGATTCGCGTCGAACGGTGATCTTCATCGCCTGGGAGGATGGTTTCGCGCCGATCAAGAGCCTGGTGCAGCACGCCATGAGCCTGGAAATCGCGGAGTCCATGCACCTCTACTGGGTGGCGGGGAGTGCAGCGGCCACTGGCGGACATTACCAGGACAACCTCTGCCGCACCTGGGCCGACGCACTGGACGAATTCATCTATCAACCGCTGGATGCGGCCGGCGGCGCGGCGGCCGTCGCCGAGTCCATCCTGGCGCACCATCCCAACCTGCACCATGCCGACATCTACGCGGCCGGCCCGCCCGACTTCCTCCACGTCTTGCAGACCGGCGCCCTGGCGCGCGGCCTGTCGTCAATGGGCTGGCACGGAGAAGCAAGATAGCGATGTAACCCACCCCAGGAGGGCAGGTTGAAGAAGCACTGCCGAGTCCCTGTAGCGCAGGCATCCTTGCCTGCGTCTTTGATAACAGCCGGCTGCAAGCCGGCGCTGCCGCGATTATTTCCTTCTGAATCAATTGGTTGAAGTGTTCTACTTGAGAGGCCGCGAGCCTCGCGGGCTTGGGTTGCGATGCGGGCGGCGCGGGCGATATTTCACATGGGATTGCGGATGTCCATAAAATGAGCGCATCCCCAACTCAGGAGCAAGCAATGAGCAATGACAGCATCGGCCACGGAAAAGTGGTGTACATCACCTATTCCGTGCTGAGTGAGACGGGCCAGATCATGGGGCAGCAGGACATGCCCACCGGCTATGTGCATGGTGCGGGCAGCGGCCTGTTCCACGCAGTGGAGCGCGCCCTGGAAGGCCGTCATACCGGCGATCGGGTGGAAGCCTGTGTGACGCCCGAGGAAGGTTTCGGGCCTAGCGACCCGAATCTGATCATCGTCGATGAAATCGACCACGTTCCCCCGACCATCCGTTATGTCGGCGCCGAGGCGGAATTGCAGAACGATGCGGGTGAGACGATCACCTTTCGCGTCATCGACCTGGCCTGCGGCAAGATCACCCTGGATGGCAACCATCCCCTGGCCGGCCGCACCGCCACCGTGGTCGCCACGGTCGTCTCCGTGCGCAATGCCACGATGGAGGAGATGCGGACCGGCTTTCCCGCCGAACAGGGGCCTCCGCCCCTGCACTAAGTCACCCTTTTGGTCGCCGCCGTGGCGTGTACCACGTGGTTGCGGCGACTTGAAGGCGCGGGCAACCCCGAACTCGGGACCACAAGTAGCGAAAGCATTGTGATATTACTGTTACGTAAGCAATTGATATATAAGTATGGCCGCGAAACAAATTTGGTTTGCCACCGGTCTCCTTCACCCTGCCCTCTCCCGACGGGAGAGGGTTCTACCCCCTTCCCCCTCCGGGGGAAGGGCCGGGGATGAGGGTCTGCGCCGGCAGCTTAATTTTATCGTTCCCACGCTCCAGCGTGGGAACGCATCCCATGGCGCTCCAGCGCCCCGTAGTCTCGTTGCCTTGAAAGCCGTCGTGCTGGCGCAGATGCGTCCAGCTATCGAGGAGGAATTGCACCGCATCCGGGCGG
>CAISDD010000086.1 GCA_903883985.1 uncultured Pseudomonadota bacterium
ACCCAAAAAAGTTGACCCAGCCCCCCCCTCAAAGTAAAAGACAAAAACCCCGCGTCGTTATGCTCCAACTGTCCAGCTTCACGTGGAATCACTGTCCAGCTTGCTCTGGAATCGTTGTCCAGCTTCGCCTGGAATGGGTGTCCAGGTTGCGCGGAATACGCGGGGGTGGGTAGAAGCCCTGCCAAAGTACCTCTTCCAGGGACTTGCCAGCCCATAGTTCACGAGTTTCCGTCAAGGTGAATGGCAGCAGGTGGAGAAAGCCGACCCGGCCGGCGAGGGACTGGGTAATGCTTTCCGTCAGGCCGAATTGCTGGGAGCCGGTGAGGATGAATCGGCCCATGCCTCCGCTGGCATCGACCAAAGTCTGGAGATAGGAAAACAGCTCCGGTGCGCGCTGGACTTCGTCGAGGATGGCCCCTTCTGGGAACTGGCCCAGGAAACGGCGCGGATCGGTCAGAGCGAAAGCGCGGGTATCGGCGTCCTCCAGACTGGCATAGGGCTTGTCCGGAAAGACGTACCGGGCCAGGGTGGTTTTGCCGGCCTGACGCGGACCGGTTAGGGCGACCACGGGGTACCAGCCGGCGAGCTGCCGAAGGCTGGGGGCGGCTTCGCGGAGGATCATGCGGTGAGTGTGACGCCCCGTCGCTCAGATTGTCAATTCAATTACCAATCTGCACGACGGGGGGGGGGGGGGATATTTATGATTTTTTGATCCCGACGGGTTTATGTTTGCGACTTCAGCCACGGCCCGCGCAGGTGGCACCACACTAGACATAAGTCTATGCACGCCAACGACCCCGACTCCCATCCCGATCCCGATGCCTTGCTGGCGCGCATCGAGGCCGAGGCCGAACGTGCACATCAGGGCCGGCTGAAGATATTCTTCGGTGCCTGCCCAGGAGTTGGCAAGACCTACGCCATGCTCAACGCGGCTCGAACCATGCAGGGCCAAGGCGTGGAGGTGGTGGTGGCCCGTCCCTTCCAGGTCGACGCCATCGTCGTCTTGCCCGAACACTTGCATTGCATCTGGCGGATGCCGGAAGGAGATGCCGATTTTTCCTCCCGCTGGCGTGAAATCAAGAAAGCCGCCTCGCGTCAGATCGACACCAGCCCCAACAGTCGCAACGAACGGCCGGTGTGGCAACGGCGGTATTGGGAACACGCCATACGTGACGAAGAAGATTGGCGCAGGCATGTCGACTACATTCATTACAACCCGGTAAAACACGGGCTGGTCAACCAGCCCGGTGAATGGTCATGGTCCTCATTCGGTAGCGCCGTAGCCAAGGGCTGGTAAGAGGATTCGTGGGGCGCAAGCGAGCCGCCAACCTTGATCGGGATGGACTGCGAATGATTGGCCAGAGAAACGTGCCCGGGATGCCATGGTGGATGCGCTATCGCTTATCCACCCTACAGAGTCGGTCGGGATGTGCAGACGTAGGGTGGATAAGCGCAGCGCATCCACCGATCAGCGACTTATTGCCGGCAACGCGGCAGGAAAGCAGAATGCGGTTCGGTAAGCTTATTAAAGAAACAAGCCATTCGCTTTAATAACGCGAAATCTTATTAAAGGATCGACCCCCATGCTTCGCGACGCTACCGGTCGTTATGACACCAGCCTGGCCGGCGGTGAAAGCGTGCGCGCCTTCGTGCCCGACCCGCTGCCGCCGTTGCCGCCGCTGGACCTGGGCGGGGCGCGGCAGGCGGCGCTGGGCCGGCTCGACAGCATTGCCCTGCTGCTGCCCGATCCGCAGCTATTCCTGTATGCCTGTGTGCGCCGCGAGGCGGTGCTGTCGTCGCAGATCGAGGGCACCCAGTCCTCCCTGTCCGACCTGCTGCTGTTCGAGTTGGACGAATTGCCCGGCGTGCCCTTTGATGAAGTGGTGGAAGTCTCCAACTATGTCGCCGCCCTGGAGCACGGCATGGCCCGCCTGCGCGAGGGCTTTCCCCTGTGCAACCGCCTGCTGCGCGAAATGCACGTCCAGTTGATGGCGCGCGGATGCGGTGCTGACAAGGCCTCCGGCGAGTTCCACAGTAGGGGCGGGTTTGAAACCCGCCCCTACGCCGGCACCCGGTCCGGCAACGCCCGCGTCGTGCCACCGCCGCTGCTGGACAGTTTCATCCACAGCGAAACGACCCAACTGCCACTGCTGCTGAAAGCCGCCCTCGCCCACGTCCAGTTCGAGACCATCCACCCCTTCCTGGACGGCAACGGCCGCCTCGGCCGCCTGCTCATCGCCCTGCTGTTGCACGAAGGTGGCGCGCTGGCCCAGCCGCTGCTCTACCTGAGCCTCTACTTCAAGCAGCACCGGGCCCTCTATTACGAACTGCTGGATCGCGTGCGCATCAGCGGCGACTGGGAAGCCTGGGTCGAATTCTTTCTCGACGGCGTCGAGCAGACCGCCACCGCCGCCGTGCAAACCGCCCGCCGCCTGGTGGACCTGTTCCAGCAGGTACAGGCCGGTGGGCGCGGTGCGGCGAACGTCCATCGCGTGCTGGAATCGCTGCGCCGGCGCCCCTTGTGCAGCCTGCGCCAGATCGACCTACACGCCGGCATCAGCTTCCCCACCGCTTCCAAGGCCATGCTGGCCCTGGTGGAGATGGGCATCGCCCGCGAACTCACCGGCCAGCGCCGCAACCGGGTGTTCGTCTACGACGCCTATCTGAACATCCTCAACGAAGGGGGGGGAGGCGTTATGAGGCCGGAGAGCGAACCCCTTGAACGGGTGGGTGTTGAGTCCAATGTAGGGGCGGGTTTGAAACCTGCCCCTACGGTGTCGCAATCACCTCGCCGACGCAATCTGCGTTTGCGGGATTACGACTACGCACAGGCAGGATTCTATTTCGTCACGATTTGCGTCCAGTATCGGCAATGCCTGTTCGGCGAGATCATTGATGGAACGATGCAATTGAATTCGGCTGGTATTCTGGTTAAGCAGGCATGGCTGGAATTGCCCAGGCATTATCCACATGTTGTACTGGATCAATTCACAATCATGCCAAACCATTTTCATGGCATCGTCACATTGACCGATGCCGATACCGTACGGGCGGGTTTCAAACCCGCCCCTACAAAACGTCACGAATTACCGGAAATCATACGGGCGTTCAAAACCTTCTCCGCCCGCCACATCAACGAAATGCGGCAAACGCCCGGTACCTCGGTCTGGCAGCGCAATTATTATGAACACGTCATTCGTAATGAAGCCGATTACGAACGGATTGCTGAATACGTCGAAAACAATCCGGCCAAGTGGGCGGAAGACACCCTGCATCCGGATAACGAGGCAATGCTGGCGCGCAATTCTAATGCGCCCATTGCCAATTCCAACACCCCTACCCCCGCCCGCAATGGGGATGCCGATTAATAAGCCACCGTTGGGGTACAAGTTGAGCGAGGTGGGGGTGATTCCGGAGGAGTGGGAAGTGAAGCACCTTTCATGCTTGGCCGAGATCAGAACTGGTATTGCCAAGAACTCAAATAGAACGGTGAGCAGTCCGGAATTCGTTCATTACCTCAGGGTTGCGAACGTTCAAGACGGGTTTCTGGATTTGTCCGATATGAGCAAACTCGGATAAGCCGTGACGATATTGCACGCTATGCCGTGCAGCCTGGCGATGTACTCATGAACGAGGGCGGCGACCTCGACAAACTGGGGCGTGGATCAATATGGCACGGGGAATTTAATCCCTGTGTCCACCAAAACCATATCTTTGTAGTTCGTTGTCACCAAACCATTTCCCCCGATTTTCTGAATTATTGGACTGGATCAACGCCGGCTCGCCAATATTTCCTGCTTGCAGGCAGGCAGACCACAAACCTGGCATCAATCAATAAAATGGCTTTCGGCCAACTCCCGGTTCCCTTTCCTGCCAACCAAGCCGAGCAACGCGCCATCGCCACCGCGCTGTCGGATGTGGATGCCCTGCTCACCAAGCTTGACCAATTCATCGCCAAGAAGCGCGACCTCAAACAGGCCGCCATGCAGCAACTCCTCACCGGCCAGACCCGATTGCCGGGGTTTGGTGCCGCCGTAGGGGCGGGTTTGAAACCCGCCCCTACCGTGCCCGATGGGTGGGAGGTGAAGCGGTTGGGGGACGTATTTAATATATTTTGCCGGCGGGGATTTTGACCCTGCCCGCTCCAGTAATGTGCAAGATGAGCTGCATCCGTTTCCTGTCTACTCGAATGCCATCACTGATTGTGGACTCTATGG
>CAISDD010000087.1 GCA_903883985.1 uncultured Pseudomonadota bacterium
ACGGGGTGTGACCACCAAACGTTCATCGACCTCAAGTCCGCCTGCTTCCACTCCCTACATGAGGGCAGTGCGCTGGCTTTCATCATCGGGGGCGAACTTTAGGATCATGACTGGTTACAACACTTCGCGATAAGTCCTTCCAGCGGCTTGCCAAAAGCTTATTGACCGATCGCCTTGACGATCAAGGGCACGAGCGGCTCCGGCAATTTGAGCCGACCCGAAAGCGCGAAGTCGTGGGCGGCGTCGGACATCTTCTTCCAGGTCTTGTGGATGATCTCGAGCCACCTGGCTTCGTCGTATTCCGGTTTGCCCGAGGCGAAACTCAGCATGTAATGCTCGATGAAAACGAGGTCGGCGATGTCTTCCATCAACTGCGTGTCCGGGTTGATCTTGAGGGCGCGCTTGCTCACCGCCTTCTTGACCTCTTCGATCATGGCGTCGTCATAGCCTGATTGACGCATCAATTCGCCTGCGGTGTTGGCGTGAAATTTGTAGAGCCCGGTCCGCCATGCGAAATAACCTTCCTTGGTCATCGGGTAACCGTTGCGCGGCACGGTCCAGCGTTTGATGTGCTGCGCCCGCACGGCCAGTTGCGACACTTCCGATGCATTTGGCGCGAAGCGGTTGAGCATTTCCGTCATGCGCCGGGCATAGAGCAACTCTTTGGGCTGACCTTCTTCCTGGTTGGGATCTTCGGCATTGGCGGCGTCGAATAGCGAAATGGCAAGATTGAAGCGTTCCGATTGGTCCATGTCTGTTCAGTCCGTTGAGTGATCCACACGCGTTTCAGGTAAGCTGCCTGACGCGTTCATTGTACAGGCATCGAGTCGCCGCCTGGCCAGGGACTAACCGGCAATTCACCCTCTCGGCTCACGCGCTCCACCGCCTGCTTCCCGTCCTCGACCATCACGACTGCGCCCTCCCCGACCCGCATGGATTCAACCTGGGTTCACCCGAGTGGTGAATTCATGACTTTCCCCTTCAATCGTCGATACAACACGCTCGATTTCGTCCATTGCGTTTGGCTGTGTAGAGTCGATCATCCGCGACGGCCAGCAGCCGCTCAGTGGTCAGTTCGGCGGTCGGCAGAACGCTGGTCACGCCGATGCTGACGGTCACCACCGGTGCGACGTCCGATGCCGCATGGCGTATGCCCAATGCTTGAACCGCCCCGCGGAGTTCCTCCGCCTTGGCCTTGGCTCCCGCCAGATCGGTAGCCGGCAGCAGGCAGACGAATTCCTCTCCGCCGTAGCGTGCAATCAGGTCATGGGGGCGCCCCATGCATCCCATCAAGGCCGTGGCGACTTCCTTCAGGCAGACGTCCCCCGCCAGATGCCCGTAGGTGTCGTTGAACCGCTTGAAGTAATCGATGTCTATCATGGCAAGCGTCAGGGGCGAACGGGTGCGCCGGCAGGCTCGCCACTCTCGCTCCAGCGCCTCGTCTAACCGGCGTCGGTTGGCGACCCCGGTCAAGCCATCGATGAAGGCCATCGAGCGCAACCGGTCAGCCTGGCGCTTGATGGTCAGGTGGGTGAGCACCCGAGCACGCAGCACGGAAGGACTAAAGGGCTTGGTGATGAAGTCCTCCGCGCCGGCTTCCAGCCCGAGCGTTTCCTCGGCAGAACTGCATTGGGCGGTTACAAAAAGGACGGGGATATCGCGGGTGATCGGGTCCGCCTTGAGACGACGGCAGACCTCGTAGCCGTCCATCTCGGGCATGCGCACATCGAGCAGGATCAGATCGGGGAGCGACTCCTGCGCCTGGGCGATACCCATCGCCCCCGAGTTGGCAATTTGCAGATCGAACTGTGCCCCCAGTACCGCGCCCAAGGTAAACAGATTCGCCGGGGTATCGTCAATCGCCAGAATTCTGGGCAGCGGAACCATCATGGCGTTTCCCACCCGTGGTCAGCGACGATACGATGCAAACGCGCCAGCGCCTGATCAAAGTGGAATTCATCGATCAGCCACCGGGCTTCGGTCAATTCATCGACCACCTCCGTATCCGCCGCGACCTCCTGCAAAGCCTTGAAGCAGACTATCGCCCCAAATTTGTTCTGTTCCAGCAAGGGTTCGAGTTCATGGAAAATGGCCAGGAAACGGGCAACATCGACCGACCTGGTGGGGGGCGTTGCTGCCGCAGCAGGCCTTTCCGCGCCCGCCGGCAGCCATCGCCTCAACGCCCCCGTCAGGGCAGCCATCGACGCAAGCGGCTTGGTGACGACGTCATCCATGCCGGCCTCCAGGCAAAGCCGGCGATCCTCCGGGAAGGCGGCGGCAGTCAGTGCGACGATGGGGTGACGGGAGTGCCCTGTCTCCCGCTCCCAAAGTCGTATTCGCCGAGTCGCTTCATAACCGTCCATGACCGGCATCTGCACATCCATGAAGATCAGATCAGCGGGGTCGCCCCGCAGGACGGCCTCAAGACCCTTGGCGCCATCTTCCGCGAACGCGACAGTCAGGCCGAGCGCTCGCAGCAGTGCCTGAATCACCTTGCGATTGGCAGGATCATCCTCGACCGCAAGAACATGGCCAACGAATCGCGCGGCATCCCTGGCCTGGCCAGTCGCCTCATGGAGGCCCCGCTCCATGGGGCGAGTGTGCTGATCTGCGATCAGTCCCACGCGGACACGGAACCAGAATTGCGAACCCTGGCCTACTTCGCTCTCAACACCGGCCTCACCGTCCATCAGCCTTGCCAGGGCACGCACGATGGAAAGACCGAGGCCGGTCCCCCCGTATCGCCGCGTGGTCGTACTGTCGACCTGAGAAAAAGGCTGGAACAGCAAGGAAGACTTGTCTTTTGGAACGCCCACGCCGCTGTCGGAAACGGCAAATTCAAGCGTCGCCGTGCTTCCTGCACGCAGAACCTCACGCGCTTCCGTACGGACATGGCCTTGTGCGGTGAACTTGATGGCATTGCCGACCAGGTTGGATAGCATCTGCCGCAGGCGGTTCGGGTCGCCCAGATAGTATTGGTCGGACGGGCCTCTCCACTCGAACTCGAATCGCAGCCCTTTGCGTTTGGCGGATTCGGCAAACAGCGATTCGGTTTCCTGGATCACCTGCCCGACCTCGAAGGGGATGGGTTCGAGCACGAACTTGCCGGCTTCGACCTTGGACAGGTCGAGGATATCGTTGAGCAGGGCCAGCAGAGTCTGACCGGAGTTGAGGACGATGCGGGCGTAGTCCTGGCGTTCGCTGTCCTTGAGCGTCGGCAGCAGGAGCATCTGCGCCATGCCCAGGATGCCGTTCATCGGTGTTCGCAGTTCATGGCTCATGGTAGCCAGGAAGCGACTCTTGGTGAGGTTGGCGGCTTCGGCTGCCTGCTTGGCTAATTCGAGCTTGCGCTGCGTATTCTTCATCTCGGAAATGTCGCGCATGATGGTGGACAAATATTCCGCATTGCCAGCCTCATCGCGATGCAGCAACAACATTTGCGAGACCGGTGTCTCATGCCCATCCCGGTGCAGCAAGGCCGTTTCACCCTGCCAGTGACCTTGCCGGAGCGCGGTGGGTATGCCCTCGTCCAATACCCGCTTAGTCGCCCACTCCGGATGCATGTCCTTGATTTCCAGCGGAGCCAGATCGACATCGTCAGGCAACCCCACCAATCGGGCACCCGCCACGTTCAGGTACTTGAGATGACCTTGCATATCCGACATCGAAATGAAGTCTGACGCCTCATCGATGATTTTCAGCAAACGACTGCGATCGGCTTCGGCCTGCTTGCGCTCGGTGATGTCGATGCAGGAACCGATATAGCCCAGAAAGAGGCCTCGATCATCAAAACGTGGCACTCCGTTGTCGACGATCCAGCGATACTCACCATCGAAGCGGCGCAAGCGATACTCCATGACAAAGCTCTGCCGGGCATCGAAGGCGCTGACATAGGTATCGAGACAACGCTGATAATCCTCCGGATGCACGCCCTCGGCCCAGCAGTTGCCCATTTCCTGTTCCAGGCTACGCCCGGTGAATTCCTGCCAGACCTTGTTGAAGTAGAAGCACGACTTGTCCGGCCCGGCCATCCAGATCAATACCGGCGCGCTGTCGGCCATGGTGCGGAAACGCTGTTCGCTCTCCGCCAGGGTGGAAGCCACCCGCTCGCGCTCGATGATTTCTGCTTCAAGCCGTTTGGTGTTGGTTTGCAGTTTGTCCGTCATGGCATTGAGGGCGAAGGCGAGATCGGTAAATTCGTCGCCGCCCTGAGCCGCTATTCGGTGATCCAGGTCGCCGCCGGCGATGATTTCCGCACCTCGGAGCAAGGGCAGCAAACGCCTGCTCACCTGGACGGCGACCCGAACCGAGGTCATCAGGGTGAGTAGAGTCAGCGTGAGCGCGAACAGGCCGGTGAAGAGGGTGAGGTCTTGATAGGTCTGCTCGACCCGCAGCTCGGCGGCGTCCTGCAAGGCGTTTGCCTGATCACGAACGTCGTAGGCTTTCAGCAATAGTTGGCTGTAGAGCTTTTTATCGAGTTCTTGATAAACACTGAGATTATCGACGGCGGCCTTCAACGCCTCGGTGTTGGCGATGACGCGGTGAAATATGTGCGCGGTGCCTTCGATAAGCCCACCCAGCCGCTCCAATGCCTGCAGGTCTTCCGCTCGATGGAATTGAACCCTGGCCTGGCGCAGCAGCCGATCGGAGATGGCCTTGTTGTTTTCCCAATTCGCCCGTAAGCGGTCTTCACGGTACAGGAAATACTGATCCCTTAACTCGGTGCGCCTGAAGAAATTGGTCTTGATCTCGTCGGCCAGGGCGAGGTCGTTTCTCGCATTTCGGAATTCGAGCATGGCCCAGATCAGGATCGGCACCAGTACGATCCATGCCGCGACCGTGACGGTCGCCAAGATCCGCAATCGGGTAACGATGCGCATGCTACCTGCTCATCCTGACCGCTTCCTGCTTGACCGCGCGAAGACTGTCGAGATGAATGACTCGCTGGTAATCGGGCATGATGGTCTGGTCGGTCAAGGCGTTCTTCATCGCCCAGCGGGTTTCATCCTCCAGCGTGATCAGAAGCTTCCGGTCCATCACCACGTGGTAGTTGAAGGCGCTCCAGACCTCCCGGATCAGGCCTGGTTCGATCCGGGTCGCGGTGGACAAGATGGCCTGGGCCTGGTCCGGATGCCGCGCCACGAAGTCCTCGGCCTGGATCAGGGCGCGCAAAAAGCGCCGCACCGTATCGGGATGACTGTTCACATAAGCCTGCAAGGCGGCGATGTTAAAGGTCTCCGTATAGATTTCCCGGTCGTAAAAGACGGCACCTTGCGTGCCGAGTGCTCGCTTGATCTGGGTCAGGGGATAGTTCCAGGTGGATACCGCATCGACCTTGTGCGCCAGCATGGCGTCCTGCATTTCCTCCGGCTTCAAGGCGACGGCTTGGATTTCCCGGCGGGTGAGTCCGTTGGCGGTCAACAGCGCATCCAGAAAGAAATCGGAGGTGGTGCCTGGTGTGTAACCGATGCGCTTCCCTTTCAAGTCGCCGGGCGTGGCGATACCCGCCACTTTCCGAACTACGATCGCATTGTTGCCGCTGCTCGCTTCGATATTGGCCAGCACAAAGATTTTCTCGCCCTTGAGCACGGCGAACATGATCGGGGTTTCCGCGACCGTGGCGAAGTCCGCCTTGTTCTCGATCACCGCTTGCAGCGCCGCCTTGCCGTAGGTGCGCAGCAGCGGCTTGACATCGAGCCCTTCCGCAGCGAAAAACCCCTGCGCCACCGCGATATGGACGAGGGTACTTTGTGGCTGATAAGTGTAGGCGACCGTGATCTTCTGCAGCGGTGGCGCATTCTGGTGCGAAGGTTGGCAAGCCATCAATGCCGCCATGAAGAGGGCGGCCAGGAATGATTCCCTCATGAAGTACTCCCGAACAGTTGGATGGGGACATGTCGCCAGAACGGGCGAAAAGGCCACGATCAATTCCCGTCGATTCTCACACCGTCACAAACGCAGCACTATATCTTTCGATATATGCAGGCGTTTTCTCCCGCATGACCCGCTCCAGTCCGTAGATCGAAGCCGGCCGTAAACCAAGCACGTGGCAGTTCGAGTCGAGGTCGATACTTTCAGGGAGCTGGCCGAAATTCTTGCCTTGCCAAATTCGTTTTTCTGCGACGCCACTCTATACACGGCTATTCTACGTACATGAATAGCCTCTGATGACCCTTTCGTGATCCGTCTGGCCATCCTCGCCTTCAGCCTTGGCGCCGCCCTCCTCCAGACTCGGCCCGTCCTGCCACCACCGTATTGGGCATGGACCCTGCCGCTGGCCTTCCTGCTGGTGTTCCTGTCGCCGCCGCGAGTGCGCCCGGGCGTGCTGGCGCTGGCGGCATTTGCGGCCGGTTTCGTCTACGCTGGCTGGCGCGCCGACCTGCGCCTGGCCGAAACCTTGCCGCCGGCCTGGGAGGGGCGGGATGTCCTGCTGGTCGGCCGGGTGCTCGATCTTCCGGAGGCGACCGCCAACGGGGTACGCTTCTTGTATTCGGTGGAGACGATACGCACGCCGGGCGCCTCGCTTCCGGAGCGGGTTCAACTGGGCTGGCAAGGCCACGAGGGAGTAGCGATCCCGGCGATCCGCGGCGGCGACTGCCTGAGGCTGCAAGCACGCCTCTACCGGCCTCATGGCAACGTCAACCCCGGCGGTTTCGACTACGAAGCCTGGCTGCTGGAGCGCGACATCCGCGCCACCGGCAACGTGGTGGGCCTGCCCTTGGCCGATACGGCCTGCTCGGGCGCCTGGCGCGCGCACCTGGACCGCACCCGCGAAGTCGCGCGCAGCCATCTGCGTGACAGCCTGGGTGCGCGCCCCTACGCCGGCGTAGTGCGCGCCCTGGCGGTGGGCGATCAGGATGCCATTCCTTCGGCGCAATGGACCCTGTTCCGACAAACCGGCGTCACGCATTTGATGAGCATCTCCGGGCTGCACATCACCTTGTTCTCCGCCCTGGTCTATTTCCTGGCGCAGGCGTTCTGGCGGACCATCCCCGGCCTGGCCTTACACCTGCCAGCACGCAAGGCCGCTGCATTGCTGGGTTTCGCCGCCGCCGCCGCCTACACCGCGCTGGCCGGCTTCGGCATCCCGGCGCAGCGCACGCTCGCCATGTTGGCGGGGGCCGCGCTACTGGCCCTGCTGGACCGCAACGCCAGCGCCTCGCGCCTGCTGGCGGGGGCTCTCCTGGCTGTCGTGCTGCTCGACCCCTGGGCCGCGTTCGCGCCCGGTTTCTGGCTGTCCTTCGGCGCGGTGGCCGCACTCTTGTGGTCCGGCAGCGGCCGTCTGCGCCCGCAACCCGCCTGGCAAGAATGGTTGACGACACAATGGGCAGTGACCCTGGCGCTCACGCCGCTGCTGCTCGCCTTGTTCCACGAAGTTTCGCTGGTCTCGCCCCTGGCCAATGCCTTGGCCGTCCCCCTGATCAGCCTGGTCGCCGTCCCGGCCTGCCTGTTGGCGGCTGCGGTTCCGTGGGGTGCGCTGGCCGTGTTGGCGCATACGGTCATCGCCGTGGTCATGGCCGGGCTGGAATGGCTGGCCAAGCTGCCGCAGCCCGTGTTCCATACCGCCACCCCGACGCTATCGGCCCTGCTCCTGGCACTCCTGGGTGCGGCCGCGCTGCTGCTGCCGCGTGGTGTGAAGGCACGCTGGCTGGGAGGCATGCTGTTTCTGCCGCTGTTCTTCCCGCGACTGCCGGCACCCTTGCCGGGTGAAGCCTGGCTAACCGTGCTCGATGTCGGCCAGGGCGAGGCCCTGCTGCTGCGCACGGAGCGGCACAGCCTGTTGTTCGACACCGGGCCACGCTTCTTTTCGGGAGAAGACACCGGCAGCCGCATCGTCGCCCCCTATCTCTGGCATATCGGCATCAAGCATCTCGACGGCATCGTCATTAGCCACGACGACCTGGATCACAGCGGCGGCGCACTCTCCCTGCTCGCCAGCCACCATCCGGACTGGCTGCTGACCTCGCAGGCCGGAGTGCCACGCGCCAGCCTGGGGCCGAACGGCGCTGCCATACTCGCGGCGCGACCCGACGCGCTGGCCTGCCGGGCGGGACATGCCTGGGAATGGGACGGTGTGCGCTTTGCCATCCTGCACCCGCCTCTGCATCAGTATGCGAATCCGGACTATTCCGACAACGAACGCAGTTGCGTACTGCGTGTGGATGCGGCGGGCGCCAGCGCCTTGTTCACCGGAGACATCGCCCGGCTCTCGGAGATGAATCTACAGGAACGCCGGCAGCCCTTGGCCGCCGACGTTCTGGTCGTTCCCCATCACGGCAGTTCAGGCTCATCCTCGCCGGCCTTCCTCGCCGCCGTGCGAGCACGCCACATCGTCATTCCCGTGGGCTACCGCAACCGCTATGGACACCCGCATGCGCAAACACTGGTACGCTACCGGGCGCTGGCGATACCGGTATGGCGCACGGATCGCGATGGCGCACTGAGCCTGACCCTCGGGCACGAGGGCGTCGCCAAGGTGGAGCGCGCACGGGAAGCCGAACCACGCTATTGGCGTGGCTCGCCCGCACGCAAGTATTTGCCGCACCTGCCGATAACCCATCCATCCCAGGAGGATGAACCAGGATGAACCCGCTCGAACTGCTACGCCATGATCTTCTCAGCATGGTAGAAGAACTGCGTTCCACGCTCCACGATATCGGCGATCAAGGCTTTCCCCAGACCAATGCGGTGAGCAATGCGCGCGACCGCCTGCGCTACATTTCGGCGCTCACCGAACAGTCCGCCGGCCAGACTCTGAACGCGGTGGAAGCAATCGCCGACCGCCAGCGCAGCCAGAAATCGCGGGCGGCGGCCCTGGTAGGCAAAACCCGCTCGCCGCAGGTGCGCGCGTTTCTGCTCGACTTGCAGGCGGAACACGAACTGAGCAGCGGCGACGCAAACGCCATCATCGAGGCCCAGGCTTTTCAGGATCTGGTCGGGCAGGTCATCAACAAACTCATGGTGTTGGTGCAGAAACTGGAGGACAACCTGGTGCATCTTTTAGTCGAGGACGAAACGTCCCAGCTCACCGGGCCGGCGATAACACCCGCCGCCGCGGTGTCCCAGGACGAAATTGATGATCTCTTCGACTAGACAAACGCGCCCGTCATGGCCAACAAACCCCATAAGAAAAGTGCTGTACTCGCCAGGGTTCAGGAGGAAATGGCGCTTCAGCTCACCAGGAGCGGCGCCCCGGAAGAAGTCCATTTGTTCCTGATGCGAGACTGGGTACGACTGCTGACCGGCATCTACCTGGCCCACGGCAATCAGAACAGCGACTGGAAGGCTGGCTGGGAGACGGCCAATGCCCTGCTCTGGAGCCTGGCGCCGAAGCGGGGGCTGGAGGAAAGCGGCGCGCTCTTGCGCATGCTGCCCACCTTGCTTTCCCGCCTGCATGCCGGCTGTAACGCGCTGGGTATGCCGCTGGGCGAGCGAGATGCCTTGTTCGAGCGCATGGCCATGCTGCACGCGGCGGTCGCACGCGAAGGATTGCAAACCGGAGCGAACGTGGCGGGCGCTGTGCCAGACGAGAAAGAGGCCTCGTCCGAGTCCGACCTGCGCAACTTGAACGCGCCCGACCTGCCCACCGCCGGGACTCACATCACACTGCCCAGGATGAAACTGGGCGACCGGGTGGCGTTCGGCTACGGCGACACGAAACGCCTGCGCCTCCTGACCTGGATCAGCCCGATGGGGGGCATGTATTTGTTCGCCGACGAACAGGGTCTAGATGCCGTCACCTTGACCCATGCCCACCTGGCGGCGAAGTTTCAGGCCGGGGAGGCCAGCCTCCTCCCAACGCCTTGAACAGGGACGCTGCCGCTGCCAGTTGTGCCCGCCTATCCTCGATGCGATTCTGCCTGGATTGATAAAGCATGCGCTGGGCATCGAGGACTTCCAGGTAATTGGACACGCCACTGCGGTAGCGCAGGTCGGCCAACTCCGCGCCGCGCGCCAGCGCCTCGACGCGACGGCCCTCCGCGGCCTCGGCCGCACGCGTCTGGCGCACGGCAACCAGGGCATCGAGCACCTCCTTGAAGGCGATACGCAGCGTTTGTTCATAGACCAGCAAGGCCTGTTCCTGGCGCGCGGCATCCCCCTTCAGGGCGGCCTCGGTACGGCCGGCGTTGTAGACGGTCTGCACCAGGCTGGCCCCGAGTCCCCAGATGGCGGCGGGGCCGCTGAACAGATCGGCTAGCGCCCGGCTTTCCGTCCCAAGATTGGCGGTAAGCGACAGTGTCGGATAGATCGCCGCGCAGGTCTCCAGCACCCGCGCCTCGGCGCCGGCCAGGCGCTGCTCGGCCTGGCGGATGTCGGGGCGTCGAGTCAGCAGATCGGAGGGCAATCCGACTGGAATGGCAGGGGGAAGAGACAGGCCGTCAAGTGGCTTGCCGCGCCCCGGGCGGCTCTCCATCAGTTCCCTCGCAGAGCGCCCGAGCAGCAGCGCCAGCGCGTTTTCCTGCTGACGCATCTGGCGTTCGAGATCGGCCTGGGTCGTGTCCACCGCCGCCAGTTCGGCTTCCGCCTGGCGCCAGGGCAGCTCCGAGTCGAGCCCGGCGTTGAAGCGCGTACGGTACAGATCGACCGCCTCTTTCCGGTTCGCCAAGGTTTCCAGGGTCAGTAGCAAGCGGGCGTCGAGGGCTGCGATCTGGAAATAAGCCTGTGCTACCGTGCCGGCCAGACTGGTTCGCACCACTTCGCGAGCATATTCGCTGGCCAGTAGGTCGGCGCGGGCGGCGGCGCTGGCCTGGTGGTAGCGGCCCCAGAGGTCGAACTCGTAACTGGCCTGCAGGTTAAGCTTGAAGTCGTTGTTCGTCAGTTGAGTGCCTGCGGGCATGGGTGGGCTGCCTACACCGGTAATGCTGTTGCGCCCGACGTTGGCGCCGATCTGGGCATAGGGCTGAAGGTCGGCATCGCTCAGGTTCAAGGCAGACCTGGCCTCTTCGATGCGCGCGGCTGCCACCAAGAGGTCGCCGTTGTGCGCAAGGGCTTCGTCGATCAGCGCGGTCAGGACAGGGTCGTCATAGAGCGTCCACCAACGTACCAACCCTGGCACGCGCTCGCTGGGAGCCGTCGCCGTCGGCCAGGAGGAGGGAAGATCGGGTTGGGCGTGGCGCAGGACGGGCAGTGAGATGCAACCGGAAACAGCCAGTCCCAGGAAGGCGATCAGAAATTTATTCATGGTCGTCTCCATGCGAAGCCGCACCGTGGTAACGGATGGGCCCGGGAAAAAGGCGACGCACCAGGAGGTAGAGCAGTGGCACGATGAACACGGCAAGCACGGTGGCGGCGATCATGCCGCCCATAACCCCGGTGCCGATGGCGCGACGGCTGGACGCGCCCGCCCCGCTAGAAATGGCCAGTGGCAAAACCCCGAAGATGAAGGCGATGGAGGTCATGACGATGGGCCGAAAACGCATGCGGCAGGCGTGGGTGACGGCTTCCAGCGTGCTCTTGCCCTGGGCCTCCAGTTGCCTGGCGAATTCCACGATCAGGATGGCGTTCTTGGCCGACAGGCCGATGATGGCGATCAGTCCGACCTTGAAATAGACGTCGTTGGGCAGATCGCGCAGGGTCACCGCCAGCACCGCGCCGAACACGCCCAGCGGCACGACCAGCAGCACCGCCAGCGGCACGGTCCAGGACTCGTACAAGGCGGCCAGGCACATGAACACGACGATCAGCGACAGCGCGAACAACACCGGCGCCTGCGCGCCCGAGAGTCTTTCCTCGAAGGAAGTGCCAGACCACTCGTAGCCGATGCCGGCGGGCAGTTTGGCGGCGATCTCCTGCATGGCCTGCATCGCCTCGCCGGTGCTACGCCCGGCTGCCGGGCCACCGGCGATCTTCATGGACGGCACGCCGTTGTAGCGGTCCAGCTTGGGCGAACCCACCACCCAGCGCGGCGTGGCGATTTCCGAGAGGGGCACCATGGCGCCGGCCTGGGTGCGCACGCGCAGGCTCAAGAGGCCTTCCGGGGTGGAACGCGCATGGGCGTCGAGCTGCATCACCACGCGCAACACGCGGCCCTCGCGGATGAAGTCGTTGACATAGGCCGAGCCCAGCGCCACGCCCAGGGTCTGGTTCAACTCACCCATGTCGACGCCCAAGCTGCTGGCCTTCAGGCGGTCGATATCGAGCAGAAGCTGCGTCGCCGGCTCCTTGCCTTCGGGGCGCACACCGCCCAGTCGCGGATCGGTCGAAGCCATACCCAGCACCAGATTACGCGCCTCCAGCAGCTTCTCGCGGCCCAGGCCGGCGCGATCCTGCAGGCGGAAGTCGAAACCGCCCACCGCGGCCAATTCCGGAATCGGCGGCGGGTTGAGGGCGAAGATCATGGCCTGTTTGATGCCGAACAGGGCCATGTTGGCGCGCTGCGCCACCTTGAGCGCATGGTCGTTGGGTCGGGTGCGCAGATCCCAGTCTTTCAGGCGCACGAAGGCGATGGCCGCGTCCTGGCCCTTGCCGAAGAAGGAAAATCCGGCCACGCCGACCACCTTGGCCACCTCCGGCTGCTTGAGGAAATGCTGTTCCAGTTGCGCCAGCACGGCCACGGTGCGTTCCTGGGTGGCGCCGGTCGGCAGTTGCACGATGGAAATCAGGTAACCCTGGTCTTCGTCGGGCAGAAAGCCGGTGGGCAAGCGCAGCAGCAGGAAGGCGGTGAGGCCGACCAGGCCCGCGAACAGCAGCGCCATGCGCAGCGGCCGCTTCACTGCTGCGGCCACACCCTCCAGGTAGCCGCGGGTGGTGCGGTCGAAAAACCGCGTGAACAGCCCGAAGAAACCGCTGTGATGCTCCATCTCCTCCTTGTTCATGCCCGCGAACAGGGTCGCGCACAGGGCCGGCGTCAGGCTGATCGCCAGGAAGGCCGAGAACAGCATGGTCATCACCAGGGTCACCGCGAACTGCCGATAGATGGCGCCGACCGAACCGGTAAAAAAGGCCATCGGGATGAACACCGCCGAGAGCACCACGGTGATGCCGACGATGGCGCCAAAGATCTGACCCATGGCCTTGGACGTGGCCTCGCGCGCGGGCAAGCCCTCGTGGGTCATGATCCGCTCGACGTTTTCCACCACGACGATGGCATCGTCCACGACGATGCCGATCGCCAACACCATGGCGAACAAGGACAGCACGTTGATCGAATAGCCCAGCAGGTAGAGACCGACCAGGGTGCCGACCAGGGAAACCGGCACCACCAGGGTGGGGATGAGGGCCGCGCGCAGGTTCTGCAGGAACAGCCACATCACCAGGAAAACCAGGAAAAAGGCCTCGGCCAGGGTGTAGGCAACTTCGCGGATGGAGATTTCGACGAAGCGCGAGGTGTCGTAGGGCACGTCCCAGGCCACGCCCTTCGGGAAGAATTTCGCCAGTTCATCCATGCGTGCGCGCACCGCGCGGGCGGTCTCCAGGGCATTGCCGCCCGGCGCCAACTTGATGCCGACGGCGGCCGTGGGCTTGCCATTGAGTCGCGCCTCCACGCTGTAATCCTGGGCGCCCAACTCGACCCGGGCGACATCCTTGAGGCGCACGGCGGCGCCGGTAGAACGGGTGCGCAGCAGGATTTCACCGAACTCGGCAGGCGTCTGCAAGCGCCCCTGGGTGATCACCGTGGCGGCCAGTTGCTGCCCTGGCAAGGCCGGCAATTGCCCGAGCTCGCCCGTCGCCAACTGCACGTTTTGCGCCTGCACCGCCTTCAGCGCCTCGCCCGGCGTCATGCCGAACCCCGCGAGCTTGAGCGGATCTAGCCACAAACGCATGGCGTATTCCGTGCCAAACAAGTTGGCCTCACCCACACCCGGCACACGCCGCAAGTTCTCCAGCACATTGGCTGCGGAGAAGCTCCCCAGGTCGATGGCGTTCAGGCTCTGGTCGGGCGAAAACACGGTTACGAACATGAGGAAATTGCGCCTCGCCTTCGCCACCGTGATGCCCTGACGCCGCACCTCGTCGGGCAGGCGAGCCTCCACCCGTTTGATGCGGTTCTGCGCCTCCACCGAGGCAATATCCAGATTGCTGCCGGTAGCGAAGGTCAGCGTCAGGGTCAGCACGCCGCTGGCGTCCGAACTGGACTCCATGTAGAGCAGGTTCTCGATCCCGTTCATCTCCTGTTCGATCAGGCTGGTAACGGCGTCTTCCACCACCTGGGCGGAAGCGCCGGGGTAGATGGCGGTGACCGACAGCGCCGGCGGGGCGACTTCCGGGTATTGCGATACCGGCAGCTTGGGAAAAACCAGGGCTCCGGCCAGCAGGATGGAAAGCGCCACGACCCAGGCGAAGATCGGACGGTCAATGAAGAAGCGAGGCAGCATTTGGGGGAGCGGGGAGCGGGGAGCGGTTAGCGGTTCGGTTTGGTGGACGAGCCCTTTCCGCTCCCCGCTCCCCACTCACCACTCACCATTTTCACAATCATCCCAGGCCGCGCCTTCTGCACGCCGTTGACGATGACTCTTTCTCCGCCTTTCAGTCCCGAGTCGATGATCCAGTCGCCGCCCACGAGGCCACCGGTCTTGACCGGTTGCGGTATCACCTTGCCGTCGGCGCCGACGAGCAGCAACATCTGGCCCTGGGGCGAGACCTGGAGAGCGCGTTGCGGCACAACCATGGCGTTCAAGGCCTGCGCCACAGGCAGGCGCACGGTCACAAACTGACCCGGCAGCAAGGCGCGGTCCGGATTGGGAAATTCGCCGCGCAACCCCACCGAACCGGTCACCGGATCGACCGCGAGATCGTTGAACAGTAGCTTCCCGGACAGCGGGTAGACCCTGCCATTTTCCAGAACCAGTTGCAGCGGCGCCTTGCCGGCCCGGCTCTCGCGCAGCCGCAGGAATTCGGCGCTGGACTGGGAGAAATTCACCCAGATTGGGTCATATTGCTCGATGTGGGCTAAAGGCGTGGCCTCATTCCTGCCCACCAGCGCCCCCTCGCTCACCAGGGCGCGACCGATGCGCCCGGAAATGGGCGCAGTCACCCTCGCATAGGACAGGTCGATCTCGGCGCGCGTCAGCACAGCCTGCGCCCCCGCCACCTCGGCATCCGACTGGGCCCGGGCCGCGACGGACTGGTCCAGATCCTGCCTGCTGATCGCCTTGCTGCCCGCCAATGCCTGCATGCGCGCCTGGTTCTGAGCGGCGATCAAGGCCTGCGCCTGGCTTCTGGCCAGGCTAGCACGCGCGCCGTCGAGATTGGCAGCCAGGGTGCGCCCGTCGATGCGGAACAATACCTCGCCGGCCCTGACTTCGCTGCCCTCGACATAGAGGCGCCGCTCGACGATGCCTTCCACACGAGCGGTCACGATCGCCGTGCGCACCGCCTGCATGCGCCCCGGCGCCTCGATACTGCGCGGCACGCTGCGCGGCGCCACGGTGATGACTTCCACTTCCGGCGGCGGCATGCCGGCCATGCCGCCGGGCTGCGGCGCGGGCGCGGGTTTGCAGGCGGCGAGGAGGGAGGGCAGAACGATAGACAACAGCCGGACTTGGATGGTGCGACGCTTCAAGATGAACTCCAACGCGACAAGGATCTGGCAGGGTGAACGGAACAGCTTCCCTGAACGCCGAGGGTAAAGCAATGGCTATAATTTCGCACCGCTTCAATTTTCCTGTGGGCCTGCCATGACCAACCTCACCCTCGCCCGTCTCGACGCCGCCGCCCCCGACTTTGGTGCCCGTCTCACCCACCTTCTCGCCTTCAACGATGCCACCGACGACGCAGTGCAAAGCGCCGTCACGGAAATCCTGGCCGCGGTGAAGGCGCGCGGTGATGCCGCTGTGATCGAATACACCGCCCGCTTCGACCGCCTCGAAGCCGCGAACATGGCCGCGCTGGAGATTCCCCAGGAGGAATTGCGCGCTGCGCTGGAGCACTTGCCCGCTCACCTGGGGCAGGCCCTGCGCCACGCCGCGGAACGCGTGCGCAGCTATCACCAGAGGCAACGCCAGGAATCCTGGACCTACACGGAGTCCGACGGCACGGTGCTGGGCCAGCAGGTCACCGCGCTCGATCGCGTCGGCCTCTATGTGCCGGGGGGCAAGGCGGCCTACCCCTCGTCCGTCCTGATGAACGCCATTCCCGCCAAAGTGGCGGGCGTGAAGGAACTCATCATGGTGGTGCCCACGCCGGATGGGGTGAAGAACGACCTGGTGCTGGCGGCAGCGGCGCTGGCCGGCGTGGACCGGGTATTCCGCATCGGCGGCGCGCAGGCCGTCGCCGCCCTGGCCTACGGCACCGAGACCATCCCGCAAGTGGACAAGATCGTAGGCCCCGGCAATGCCTACGTAGCCGAAGCCAAGCGCCGCGTATTCGGCATCGTCGGCATCGACATGATCGCCGGTCCATCGGAAATCCTGGTGATCTGCGACGGCATGACCGACCCCGACTGGATCGCGATGGATCTGTTCTCGCAGGCCGAGCACGATGAACTGGCGCAATCCATCCTGATCTGCCCGGACGCCGCCTATTTAGACGCCGTCGAAGCCAGCATACGCAAGCTCTTGCCGACCATGCCGAGACAGGCCGTGATCGCCACCTCCCTGGCCCACCGCGCCGGCCTCATCCTCTGCCGCGACCTCGAAGAAGCGGCCCAAATCGCCAACCGCATCGCCCCGGAACACCTGGAACTATCGGTAGCGGACCCGGACGCCCTGCTGCCCAGTATCCGCCACGCCGGCGCCATCTTCATGGGCCGCAACACCTGCGAGGCACTGGGCGACTACTGCGCCGGCCCCAACCACGTCCTGCCCACCTCGCGCACCGCGCGCTTCTCTTCGCCCTTGGGCGTGTATGACTTTCAGAAGCGCTCCAGCCTCATCCACGTCTCCGCCATGGGGGCGCGCACCCTGGGCGAGACCGCCGCCGCCCTGGCTTATGGGGAGGGATTGCAAGCCCATGGCCGCTCCGCGGAATACCGGATGCAATATGCTTGAAACGGTTCCACGCCCCCGTCGCACACCAGGCTGCGGTGTTGGGGTTGGACTGCTTTCCTCAGTTGACCGCGCATCTTCTCCTGCGAGGCCCCATGAACATAGAGGTAAGTGATGCTGCGAAACAGATTTGGTTTGCCACCGGGCCACTCACCCTGCCCTCTCCCGAAG
>CAISDD010000088.1 GCA_903883985.1 uncultured Pseudomonadota bacterium
AACCCCAACACCACACCCGAAGCCCCCCCCCCGCAGCTTGGTGAGCGACGAGGGGCATGGAACCGTTTCAGGCATACGTCGGAATAAATGGCATTCCGCCCTTCTACACGGGCTACGACGCCAGCAACAGGCGCGCGGGATCTTCCAGGACATCCTTCACCGCCTTGAGAAAACTCACCGCTTCACGACCGTCGATGATGCGGTGATCGTAGGTCAGGGCCACGTACATCATGGGCCGGATGACCACCGATCCATTTTCGGCAACAGGCCGGTCCTGGATCTTGTGCAGCCCCAGGACGCCCGATTGCGGCGGATTGAGTATGGGCGTGGAGAGCAGGGAGCCGAAAACGCCGCCGTTGGAGATGGTGAAGGTGCCGCCTTCCAGCTCTTCCAGCGTGAGTTCCAGGTTACCGGCACGGCGGCCAAAGTCGGCGATCTGTTTTTCCACGCCCACGAAGGAAAGACAGTCGGCGTTGCGCAAGATGGGCACGACCAGGCCGCGCTCCGAACTGACCGCGATGCCGACGTCATAGAAATCATGGAAGACGATGTCTTGCCCCTCGACGCTGGCGTTGACCGTGGGGTAGGCCTTGAGTGCCAGGCACACCGCCTTGGTGAAGAAAGACATATACCCCAGCTTGACCCCGTGTTCCTGCAGGAATCGCTCCTGGTTTCGGGCGCGCAGATCCATCACCGGCTGCATGTTGATCTCGTTGATCGTGGTCAGCATGGCCGCCGTGTTCTGCGCTTCCTTCAGGCGCAGTGCGATACGGCTGCGCAAACGGCTCATCGGCACGCGACGCACCCTGCTCGTCTCCTGCGCTGGCGGGAATCGGTCCGGTGCAGTCACGACGCTCGCAGGCACGGTTTCCGCGGTACGGCGGGACAACTCACGCCGCGCCGAAGGGGGAAGCACGGCGGGTTTCTCTGGCGGCACAGCAGTCGCGGCCTTTGGCACGTCTGCGGATGCGCTCGTGTCGATCAACGCCAGGACATCGCCCACCCTGACTTCTCCACCGACTTGCACGCGGATTTCCACGAGCAGGCCATCGCTGGGTGCGGCCACTTCCAGGATCACCTTGTCGGTTTCCATCTCGACCAGGGTTTCATCGCGCAGCACCGCGTCCCCCACCTGTTTTCGCCATGCCAGGAGGGCACCGCTCTGCACGGACTCGGACATTTCTGGCGTTTTAACTTCGATCAGCACGGCAGACACCCAGAGTATTAGAGGGGTGGCAATTATAAGCTTGGATAATCCGGCTCTATGTGGTTCATAGTGGGTAATTACATCTGTAACTATCTTCCGTAACCCCTCGATTCTCCGCCGCTGTCCCTCCAAATCCGGTGGAATCGTCCTTCGTTTCAGCATCTCCAACGTCATCGTCTGTGGCAACGTGCCTTCCTGCACTGCTTGCACTATCCACGGAGTGGGCAGCGCAAAGCGCAAGGCATCGCTTACCGTTACACGGTCAAGGCACTGCTTCCACATTGCAGTCGGCGTCACACCTCGTTCCCCTCCGTCCACAGTTTCTGCATCCGCATGGTCGGCAGGACAGAAAGCTCAACCGGCGCCGCACTGGCCTTCCCCAGGCAGGATGCCTGCGCTACGCAGCGTCCCACGCCACCACCCGGTCAAAATGCCAGCGCAGAACGGGCCCGGACGATCGGCACCAGGATATTCCAGGTAGGAGCCGGATGTAGCGCAGGCATCCTGCCTGCGTCTTTGCCCTGATCAGGCACGAAGCAGTCAGCTTCAGCTTTCTGCGGCAAGGGATATATCTTCTCGGTGAGTTCGATGTCCACCGATTCCTGCAACGGGATGAACAGCAGGGCTTCGTGCTGCCGGAGCTGCACTCGGGCATGTTCGGCTGAGGATTCATGGTTCATGGCCTCACTGTACAAAAATAGTTGTACAAATATTAGAAATATGTACAATGTTGCGTATCGAGTGACATTGGAGTGACAACGCACTCCGCAATACATAAGCAACTTATAATTTACTCACTTACCACGCTCAGGAGCCTCAACATGAAAACCACCTTCGCCATAGCCACCCTCGCGCTGATCACCACTTCCGCCATGGCCGGAGACCCTGTAGCCGGCCAGCAGAAGGCCACTGCCTGCATGGCCTGTCATGGCAGTGCCCATTTCGGCGGCATCTTCTACACGCTGCAACTGGCCGGCCGCAATGCCGACAAGCTGCTGATCAAGACCATGAAGTACAAGACCGTCAAGAAGTTGCACCCCATGATGAACCTCGTCACTACCTTCTACAGCGAGAAGGAACTCGAGGATGTCAGCGCCTACTACCAATCGCTGGGCAAACCCGCGTTCACCTCGCCCCTGTTCACCATCCAGGGGGACGAAGAAACGGTTTCCGTCGCTCCCCAGGCCATGAACAACGCGGCGAAGCCCGGCAACTGAAGCGGCGCCGACCCGAGATGAAAGCCGCAGCCTGCCTTCTGCTCCTGGGAATGTCGCTACCCGGACTGGCCGACACGCCGCAGCAGATACTCGAGCGTCTGCAAGTCGAGTCAGGGGCCGCAGCCTCCCCGGAGCGCGGCAAGCAACTCTATCTTGGAAAGTTCGGTGGTGGCAGGACGGACTCCTGTTCCACCTGCCATACCACCAACCCCCGGGACCTTGGGCGCCACGTGCGTACCAACAAGGCCATCGAAGCGCTGGCCCCCAGCGCCAACCGGGAACGCTTCAGCGACCCAGAGAAAGTGGAGAAATGGTTCAAGCGCAACTGCAATGAAGTCCTCAACCGCGCCTGCACGGCACGAGAAAAGGCGGACTTCATCGCCTACCTTCTGACGCAGAGGTAAGCCGCCATGCGCGCAATCCTTTTGTCGCTTCTGGTCCTGGCCGGCGTCGAGGCAGATGCCGGCGTCGTCCTGCCCATGCCGCCCTCGCCCCTGTACCGAAGCGAATGCGGTAGTTGTCACACGGCCTACGCACCCGGCTTCCTGCCCGCCCGTTCCTGGAAAAAGCTGATGGCCGAACTCGATCACCACTTCGGGGAAGAGGCCAGCCTGAAGGACGCCGAGCGAGACCTTCTGTCCAGCCAGTTGCAGGCACTGGCGCTGGATACGCCGAACGCCGATCCCACCATTGCCGCCCGCAACGGCGGCGCCTGGGCCGCAACCACGCCTTTGCGCCTGAGCACCTCGCCGTTCTTCCACTACCTGCATGACGAAATCCCGGATAGCCTCTGGCGGCGCCCGAAAATCGCCAGCAAGGCCAACTGTGGTGCCTGCCATAGACAGGCCGACACAGGCCGCTACCCGGAAGCCGAAATCAACATCCCCCAATAAACCTATCGAGCGCGTAGGGCGGATGCCAAAAGGGCGGTCCTCCACTGGTGATTGAATGGCGGAACCGCAGCGTTCCGCCGCCTTCGTGGTGCGTGATCGAAGGCACATACCAGTCACGGAGCCTCACAGGGGAAGCGTTCATGCACCATGTCAGCTTGCAAGGCTGCTAGCATCCGAACTTCCTCCTGATGGAAGTCGCCATGCCTTTGCAAGCCCCCACGCCACAAGGCGCCGACCTGCGCATCGACGCCGGCTGGATCATTCCCGTCGAACCCAGCGCACAGGTGCTGATCGGACACAGCCTGCTAGTGAAGGACGGGCGCATCGCCGCCCTGCTGCCGGACACCGAGGCGGATGCATGGGAATGTCACGAACGACTGCGCCTGCCCGGTCACGTACTGATTCCCGGCCTCATCAACCTGCACACCCATGCAGCCATGACTCTGCTACGTGGGTACGCCGACGACCTGCCGCTGATGGATTGGCTCAATCACCACATCTGGCCTGCCGAGGCGCGCCATGCCGGGCAGGATTTCGTGCGCGACGGCACGAGGCTGGCCTGCCTGGAAATGCTCGCGGGCGGCATCACCTGCTTCAACGATATGTATTTTTTCGCCGAAGCTGCGGTGGAGGCGGCGACTCAAGCGGGCATGCGCATCGCCGCAGGGCTGATCCTGGTGGACTTCCCCACCGCCTATGCCGCCGACCCCGATGGCTATCTTCAAAGAGGCCTGGCCCTGCGCGACGCCCATGGCGACAACCCTCTGGCGAGCTTCTGCCTGGCTCCACACGCCCCCTACACGGTGGGGGACCGCAGCCTGGAAAAGATCATGACCTACGCCGAACAGCTCGATCTACCGGTGCACATGCATCTGCATGAGACCCGGGACGAGCTGAAGGCCAGCGTCAAGCAATACGGCGTACGGCCTCTGGCCCGTTTGAAGGCACTGGGACTGCTCTCACCCGGCCTGATCGCAGTCCATGGCGTACACCTGGACGATACGGAGATCGGCTGGCTGGCCAGCCACGGCTGCCATGTTGCGCACTGTCCTGCCTCCAACCTCAAACTAGGCAGCGGCATCGCCCCTGTGGCCCGGCTGCTGGCGGCAGGCGTCAATGTCGGCCTGGGCAGCGATGGCGCCGCCAGCAACAACCGCCTCGACCTCCTGGGCGAGATGCGTCTGGCGGCCCTGCTCGCCAAGGGTCTGGCTCACGACCCCACCACCTTGCCCGCTGCCCAGGCGCTGGAGATGGCCACCCTGGCGGGCGCTCGGGCACTCGGGCTGGACCGGGAAATCGGCTCACTGGTCCCGGGCAAGCAGGCCGACATCGTCGCCATCGACCTGTCCTGCCCCGGCAGCCAGCCCTGCTACGATCCGCTCTCCGAGCTGGTCTACTGCGTCGACCGGGAACAGGTGAGCTATGTCTGGGTTGGCGGCCGGCTGCGTGTGGAAAAGGGCGTCTGCCTCAGCCTGGATCGCGGCGAAATCCTGCGCGCCGCGGGAAGATGGAGAAATACCATCAAGCCGAGTAGGTAGGCCAAGCACCAGGCGCGGCGTGGGCCGGATCACATCCAGACATCGACATCGGGCACGCCACTCTTGTTGGGCTTCATGGACTCCAGTACCGAGGCGAATTGGCGGTCAAAATTCACTCCCAGATCGAACAGACTCAGAATACTCTCCGCGCTTTGCCGGATCGTCGAGCTGACGGTCACTTCCTGACTGCCGGTTAGGTCGAGGTGCACATAGGATTTCTCGATCTCGTCGACCAAGGCCTGCAGCAGCAGACGAGTATCGACCTGCTGTTTACGATAACCGTCGCGGATGTCTTCGAGGGTGCAGTAACTTTCGTTGGCGGCGACCATGAGCGTCTCGGCGCGGACAGCCGATTCACGCCGCATCTCTATGGTTTCCGCCAGCGCCCCAGACGATTCGACCAGGGCGCTGAGGTAGCTGATCAGGCGTCGCGCGACCTCTTCCTCCCTGGGCATGTTGATGACAAGTAAAGAGACGATGCCGTCGTTGAGTATCAATCGTCGGCCCAGAAAAAACTCGCGTCCCAGTGAGGCGGCATGTTCCAGTATGGACAGTTCCAGCTCCGAAGGGGGGCCGGCCGGCGTCACTGTGAGCAGCCCGTCCGCATGGCGTATCTGCACATGGCAGGTGAGGCCGTAATCCCCCGCTGCTTGCATGAGCGCGTTCGCCAGGGATGCGTAGTCCGTGACGCGCAGCGTACTTCGCAGGAATTCCAGCAGCACCCCGGTTTCACCGACCTCGTGCAGGATACGGAGTGTGGATTCCTGCAACTGCGATTTCTCGACGCCTATCCGCTTGACCTCTACATGACGCGAGTAGGCGCGCTGCGCCTGGAGCAGGACGATGTCGGGATCGAAGGGTTTGCTGATGAAGTCGCAGCCCCCCGCGTCAAAGGCGAGTAACCGCTCTTGCAGCGTATCGTGGCTGGAAACGAATATCACCGGCATGGTCAACCCCGCCTGGCGCAGGCGCTGACAAGTCTGATAACCGTCGAGCATATCCATTTCGATGTCTAGCAATAGCACGCCGGGTTCGGGCGGTGTCACGCCGCTGATCGGACGGAGTTGTTCCAATATTTCCTCGCCGCTACTCGCCTGCCGCACCTCGAAGGCCACGCCGAGAGCGATGGCCAGGGTTTCACGCACAATGAAGTCGTCATCGACGACCCACGCCAAGGGTTGGGTGACCGGTTTCATGGGGTTTCCATTTATTGCGTCGTACAAAGTGTGGCCCCGGCAGGGTCGCCACGATCGCGGCGAGTTCGCCGAAGTCGCCGCGTAGTTGTGCCAGGGGAAGTGTCGTATCGGCTGCACCGTCCCGCAGGGCAGATTACAGTTCCGCAGCAAGAGTATCCGTGAAAAGCCGAGCGTAGCAGAAGTTCCCTTGAGGCGATAAGCCCTTTTCCGCGCTGCGGCGTGTTCACCAGCGCCCAACAAGGCATCCAGTTCTAGGACCACGGAGCTTGCGACGAATTGGTGCAAAAAGCGCATGCCTTCATTAAGCTGCCGGCGCAGGCCCTCATCCCCGGCCCTTCCCCCGGAGGGGGAAGGGGGTGGAACCCTCTTCGGGAGAGGGCAGGGTGAGGGAGCCCGGTGGTAAGCCAAATTGGTTTCGACAGCTTACTTAAAAGTGACAGCGCAATGACCCCATCCCCAT
>CAISDD010000089.1 GCA_903883985.1 uncultured Pseudomonadota bacterium
CGCGCGCAGCGAAAAGATCGCCGTATGGGCCACGGTACTGGGCGGCAGCCTGTATTTCGTGTTTGCCTTCGTGCCTATGTTCCTGGCCTACTCGGCGACCCTGATCGACCCGCAGATGGTGAAAAACTACCTGACCCAGGATCCGCAGATGATCCTGCCGCGGCTGGTCATCGACCACGCACCCCTGTTCGCCCAGGTGATGTTCTTCGGCGCACTGCTGTCCGCGATCAAGAGCTGCGCCTCCGCCACCTTGCTCGCCCCCTCGGTCACCTTCACCGAGAATCTGCTTAAACCCATGCTAGGCCCCTTATCGGACCGCGAGTTGCTGCGGACCATGCGTATCGTTACCCTGGGCTTCACGATCCTGGTGACCCTGTATGCGATCCACTCCAAGGCGAGCATCTTCAAGATGGTGGAGAACGCCTACCAGATCACCCTGGTCATGGCCTTCGTACCCCTGGCGTTTGGCGTCCATTGGCGGCGCGCGACCCGGCAGGGGGCGCTGGGGTCGATCTTCCTGGGTTTATCCACCTGGCTCGTCCTGCTTATCGCCGGCCCGGAAACCGCAATCGTTCCGCCGCAGTTTGCTGGTCTGATGATGTCCCTGCTGGGCATGTTGGCCGGTTCTTTGCTGCCACAGTGGTTCGGCCCGCCGCCTCGGCAGCGCGAAGCCCACGACGCACTGCACCAACGCGCCGCGCGGCCACAGCACGTCCCGCGTCGTCATGGGCCGGCAGGTGACTGAGACCATAAAATCCGACACTTACTCATATTTCTCAGTCCCTGTATTTTGCTAGAGTCAGCACAAGCCAGCCCACTTGGAGGAATTATGAAACCGACCCCCATCTTCATCGCCCTCTTCACCCTGTGCGCACTCACTCCGCCCGACGATGCCGGAGCCACTCCGGACTTCTTGCCGGCAAAGCTGATCAGCATGGAACTGGCACGTGATATTGCCTCCAGGGCCATAGAAGCTTGCCGTAAGGACGGCTACAACGTGTCCGCCGTGGTCCTTGACCGCGCCGGCAACGTCCAGGCTGCTCTGAGGGACACACTCGCTGCCCGCTACACCCTGGAAATCGCCGAGCGCAAGGCTGGCCTCTCTATCATGTCCGGCATCGACACCGCCAGCTTCTTGGCCGCCCGACCGGACATCCGCCAGGAACTCGACCACATGCACGGTCTCATCGTCATGGCTGGCGGCCTGCCCATCCAATCCGCCGGCGCACTGGTAGGCTCGGTCGGCGTATCCGGCGCCCCGGGTGGGGAAAAGGATGCAGCCTGTGCCACCGAAGCCCTAAAAGCGCTGGAAGACCGGCTGGAAGAGTTCTGACCGCTCGCTCGGTCAGAGGCCCCGTTCCCGACACGTTGTGTACGCTCGTGTACTGACCGCAAGCTGGCGTTAGACCACTCGACCGCACTCAACGGCCGGTGTTCAGCGTACAGGAGAGTATCATTATGGCTCTATGTGATCCGTAGTGGGTAATTACAACTGTAACTATCTTACGTAACGACCGTGGATCACACCAGGAAGGAGCAGAACCCAGTCTCCATGAAA
>CAISDD010000090.1 GCA_903883985.1 uncultured Pseudomonadota bacterium
CATGGCAGGCGTGGCGAAGCCAGGCTGCTGCGCCTGCATCTTGCGGCGGCGACCGGCCACCCGGCCACGCCATTCCCATCCCTCGAAGCGTTCCAGGCTGACTACGACCCGGAAGGCTACTGCCGTGAGGAAGAACTGATTCGCCAGTATCTGGATACCTATCCGCAGGCTGCGAACAAGAAAGCGTGGCATCGGCAACGACTCCTCGACCGCCAGCTTGCCGCTTTGATCTGGGTGGAACGACTGCTGGCCACCGATCCCATCGCTGACGACCCGGTTTTCGCCTGGTTCGACAAACCGGTGGCCGATCGGCTGTTGCTCGCCGGCATCCCGACCATCGGAGCGCTGCTGGAGCGCATCCGTGATCGTGGGTATCGCTGGTGGGTGTCCGTTCCACGACTTGGAGAAAAGGGGGCTGCTCGCATCGTCGCCTGGCTGCGCGGCTACGAGGAGACGCTTGGGCCGCTCCCAAACCACGCGCTGGCACCTGTCCGTAGCCTGCCCGCCACCCTGCTCGTTCAGGCCAGGAGCCGCGAAACCGCCATCGTTCCGATGGAGACCCTGACCGTGCCCGAGGCGCTGACAGGGGAAACGGGCAGTAACCGGCATCCCGGCCGGCCGCGGATCGATGCCACGAACGACTATCAGGCGATCCAATCCTGGCTCACCACGAAGTCAGGCAGTCCGCACACCGCGCGCGCCTACCGGAAGGAGGCCGAGCGGATGCTGCTCTGGGCCATCATCGAGCGGGGGAAGGCGCTTTCCGATTTGGCCATCGAGGACTGCGCCGCATACCGGGATTGGCTTTCCCAGGTGGGAAGGACGGCTCCCGAGCAGTGGCTTTTCCGGTTGCCGCAAAACGAATGGATCGGCAAACGCAACACGCCACGCTTCAGCGTGGGCTGGCACCCTTTCGACGGGCCGTTATCGGCCACGAGCGTGCGCCAGGCGCTGACGATAGCCTCCGGCCTGTTCGAGTGGTTGGTGCGCGTCCAATACTGCGCATTCAATCCATGGGATGCCGTAAGCAAGGGCCGGGTTCAACACGAAGACGCACCCGAGGACATTGAGCTGACTCGCGTGTTCTCGGTCGGCCAATGGCAGTACCTGATGGACCACCTGCACGGCCTGCCGCTGGATGAGCATTCCCACCGTCGCCGGTTCGTCCTGCCCTTTGCGCACGCCACCGGCCTGCGAGTTTCCGAACTGGTGGATGCGAAAACCGGGCGGCTCTACACGATGCCGTTGCGTGACCGTCTCGGCATCCGCTGGATGCTCAAGGTGTTGGGCAAGGGCGGGAAGTGGCGCGCCGTGCCGCTGTCGGAGCGGGTGGTGTCGCTGCTTGGCGCGTATCTGGCTCAGCGCGGCCTCGATCCCGATCCGCTCGCCAACCCGCCGGAGACGCCCCTCATCGCCAGGATCGACGGCAATGATCCCGTCTCTTCCAGCGGGCTATACAAGGCGATTCGTGCCCTGTTCCAGGGCGCGGCTGATGCGTTGCGCGCGGATGGCCGCGGCCAGGAAGCCAAGGCCTTCGACCGGGCCAGCGTCCACTGGCTGAGGCACACATGTGGCAGTCA
>CAISDD010000091.1 GCA_903883985.1 uncultured Pseudomonadota bacterium
CGCAACATGCTGGGCATCCATATCGAAACCCGCTTGCTGGAACGGGAAGGCCGGGCGGTGACCAACTTCGTCGAGCGCCTGCCCGCGCCGCAATCCGACCTGGCCCGCAACACCCTCAAATATCCCTACCTGTTCGACTTTCTAGGTGTGGGCAAGGAAGCGGACGAGCGCGAAATCGAATTCGCCCTGGTGCAACACATCACCCGTTTCCTGCTGGAGCTGGGCGCCGGCTTCGCCTTCGTCGGCCGTCAGGTGCATATCGAGGTGGGCGGCGACGACTTCTTCATCGACCTGCTGTTCTATCACCTCAAGTTGCGCTGCTACGTGGTGGTGGAACTCAAGGCTGGCGCCTTCAAGCCTGAACACGCCGGACAGTTGAACTTCTACCTCTCAGCCGTCGATTCCCAAGTGAAGGCGGAGCAAGACAACCCCAGCATCGGCCTGCTGCTATGCCGCACGCAAAACCGCGTGGTCGCCGAATACGCCCTGCGTGACACCAACAAACCCATCGGCGTGGCGGAATACCAACTCATCGAAGCGCTCCCGAAAGACCTGCAATCCAGCCTGCCCAGCATCGAGCAGATCGAAACCGAGTTGGCCATGACCGGCCTGCCCGACGCAATGGAATAAGACCCCACCATGCGCATCACCGCCATCGAACTGGAAAACTTCAAAGGAATCTCCGACCGGGTACGGGTGGAGCTGAAGCCGATCACCTTGCTATTCGGTGCCAACAGCGCGGGGAAAAGCACGATCCTGCATGCGTTGCTTTACTTGCATGACCTGATTGGCAAAGGACATGCCCATGCTGGCGAGCTTACGCTATCACCCGGGCATGACCTGGGTGGTTTTAAAAATGTGGTGCATAGGAACGATACGAAACGAGAAATCGTTCTACGGCTGGAATTGGATTTGGATGGTGCATATCTTGACATGCCCGAATACCTGCCCGGGTACGCTGACATGGACTTTGACTGGGGCTCTCC
The DNA here is from genome assembly GCA_903883985.1 of uncultured Pseudomonadota bacterium. GTDB lineage: Bacteria > Pseudomonadota > Gammaproteobacteria > Burkholderiales > Thiobacillaceae > PFJX01. The sequence goes on from CAISDD010000091.1 coordinate 987, forward strand.
ATCCAGTGCGCGCCTAGAAGCAGAAAGCCTCGTTTTAAGACTCGCACAGGACATCAATGCACAGATGTCTTCCGCAGCCATAGAAATCACGGTGGCATGGAGCGAAGGTTATCGTTTGGCCTGGGTCAGATGCTATAGCGTTGAAATAAACGGCAACTTATTTGGACGTATGCAAGCGGCTGTCGATGCTTCAGAGGCCGCGATCACCCATATCAATTTTGAACACCCGCTACTGCAATCATCAGAACATGAACAATGGCTTGACGACTTTGGGAGGCATTACCCGCCTGAAGAAGGCAATTCTCGTACCGAATTTGAAGAAAAACTGAGAGACATGGTCAGCGGGGGCAGTGAGTATGCGGGCAAAAGGGACATCACCCTCGCCGTTTTAACAAAACATAGTGCACTTCCTGAAGTTGGTGCTTTTTTGCGGCTGGGGCTTGTAGACCGTTGTGGCGAGGCGGCCCTGAATGAAGAGATCGTGCGGAATATGTTTATCGGCATGCTTTCGCAGGCGTTTGTTTGTCCGCTTGAGATGGCATTACGGGAAATCTCTGGCCTGCGATATCTAGGGCCTTTGCGGACCATTCCGCCGCGTGATTTCGAGCCATCCAGTTTGCAAGACCCAGCACGTTGGTCGGATGGCATGGCAGCCTGGGAGGTGCTACTGAAGAGCGACGACTCATTGATCAATGAGGTCAATGATTGGATGGCCAAGCCCGATAAGTTGGCATCAGGTTGTGGGATTGAGCGCACCTCGGTGAGAGAAGTGAGCGCAACGCACATAAACTGGTTATTGCAGCAGGAAGACCCCAGTGCATCCGTTGACTGGTGGGGTGTGATGGCAGAGCTTGTGAAGACCCCAGAGCACCAGAGAATTTCTCTCATCGACACGAATTCAAACACGCGACTCCAGCCTCGCGATGTTGGCGTCGGGATATCCCAAGTGCTGCCTGTTGTTGTTGCCGCCCTGGAACCCTCGGCCAGTCTGGTGTGCATCGAACAACCCGAACTCCACATTCACCCCGCCATCCAGGTCGGTCTGGGCGACTTGTTCATCGAGGGCGCTCTGAAGAAAGGCACCCAGTTCCTGATCGAGACCCACAGCGAACACCTCATCCTGCGACTGCTGCGCCGGGTACGCGAAACCACCGATGGCGAACTGCCGCCTGGCCTGCCGGAAGTGAAACCGGAGCACATCGGTGTGCTGTACGTAGACAACGGCGAGTGCGGGATGCGGATCACGTCACTTCCCATCGACGAGACAGGTGAATTTACTGAGCGTTGGCCGAAAGGTTTCTTCGTAGAACGCGGCGAGGAGTTGTTCTGATGCTGAAGGAATTCGCACTGGAACCGGAAGCGATTGCCACCTGGGCCAGCTTTAAGGATTTCATCGACAAGTTCGGGGTGTCGAAGGGGCGGGTGATCGCGGCCTTTCCCCGCAAATGGCGGCAGGCGGTATTGCGGGCTGCCCAGGCAAAAGCGCGGGACGTGGAACGTGCCCGTATCGAGGAGAAGTTGCGTCGACTAGAAGGGCTGGTTCTTTTTGACCGGGGTCGTCCGAGTGGTGATGGCGCCGTGCCCTGGCTAGATCGTGCGCTGGTGGAACATGGCCGTCTGCCGTTTGACGGCATCATCGTCCAGGCGCGGCAGAAGCCACATTCCGTTGTGCTAACTACCGACGAGGTGGATGACGACCCTCCACTATTCCATGCCATTGGGCAGAAGCACATCCAGCGCACGGCGGAGGAGATCGTGGGCTGCGTGGCGTTGCTGGTTTCCTGTGCGCAGACCATCAAGCTGGTGGACCCGCATTTCAGGGCGAACGAACCACGTTGGAAGCGCCCGCTGCTGCGCCTGCTCAATATGCTTCGCGACCAGGGGCGGATGGGGGTTTCTATTGAAATTCACCGGGTCGATGACAGGCCGCATGCAAACATCCGCAGCTATTTCGATTCCACGATCCCCGGCATCCTGCCGCCGGGGATTGCGTTGAGTGTTTGTCTGCACCCCGAGCGGGACATGCATAACCGCTTCATCCTGACGGATCGAGGCGGCGCCTCTTACCAGACCGGCCTGGATGACAACGAAGAAGGCAAGTCCAGCGATGAGGACATGGTCGTACTCCTGGAGCACCAAACGTACAAACATGAGTGGGACGTGTATTCCGGCCAGCCCGCATTCCTGACCTATCCGGTGCCCGCCAGCCAGCCATGACCACCCTCCGTCTCTTCGCCTCTGGCACGCACCCCATCCACCCCACCACAGCCTGGTATCTCGCCGACCTGGGCGAGTTTCGCGGCAAGCAGGAGCTTTACACCCGGCAGTCGCCGCAGCGCCTGAAAGCATTGCGTGAGCACGCGCTGATCGAGAGCGCGGTTTCCAGCAACCGTATCGAGGGCGTGTCCATCGAACCGGCGCGGGTGCGCGATGTGCTGGTAGCTGCAAGGCCCTTGTTCCGGGATCGGGACGAGGAGGAAGTGCGCGGCTATCGCGATGCCCTGGCCTGGATCCATCAGGCGGCGCCGCCCCTGGACGAGGCCACGGTGCTGCGCCTCCATGCCCTGGCGCGCGGAGAGATTTGGGACGCGGGGCACTACAAGGAGAAGGACGGCGACATCATCGAGCGCTATCCGGATGGCCGTGAGCGGGTACGCTTTAGCACGGTGCCGGCGGCGGAAACCCCCGCGCACATGGCGGCGCTTTTGGCGGACTGGCAGCGCTGCCTGGACGAAAGTTGGGTGCATCCACTCATCGCCCTGGCGGCGTTCAACCTGGACTTTCTCTGCATCCATCCGTTCCGCGACGGCAACGGC
>CAISDD010000092.1 GCA_903883985.1 uncultured Pseudomonadota bacterium
CCTGGTGCCCGAGGCGTATCTGGGCAACGTCATGACGCTGTGCAACCTGAAGCGCGGCGCCCAGGTGGACATGAAATACCTGGGCCGCCAGGTCATGATCAAGTACGACATTCCCTTGAACGAAGTGGTGCTCGACTTCTTTGACCGCCTGAAATCGACCTCGCGCGGCTATGCCTCGCTGGACTATGAATTCAAGGAATTCCGCGCCGACGACTTGATCAAGCTGGATATCCTGGTCAATGGAGAGAAGGTCGATGCCCTGGCCCTGATCGTGCACCGCTCCACCTCGCAATATCGCGGCCGCGAACTGGCCGCGAAGATGCGGGAACTGATTCCGCGCCAGATGTTTGACGTGGCCGTGCAGGCCTCCATCGGCGCCCACATCATCGCCCGCGAAACCGTGAAGGCATTACGCAAGAACGTGTTGGCGAAATGTTACGGGGGCGACATCAGCCGCAAGAAGAAACTTCTGGAGAAGCAGAAGGAAGGCAAGAAGCGCATGAAGCAGGTCGGCAACGTCGAGATTCCCCAGGAAGCCTTCCTGGCCATATTGCAAGTGGGCGACAAATAATAAGGACATGCTGGCAGACGGGACCGCTTCCCAGCGCGTAGGGTGGATAAGCGGCAGCGCATCCACCTTCATGCTCAGCCAGCGTAGGGTGGATAAGCGATAGCTCATCCACCTTCACCGCTTCATGCCGCCTCGATATTGAGAAACACAGACCCATTCGGCTTGCCTTTCTCCAGCAACACAGAACGCTGCACACATTCGACAGGCATATTTGTAATCGGGTCACGACAGGCGTAATCCAGCACATTGGACGGCGTTTCCATATCGATCCGCAGTTTCGCAATGATTGAATCAGAAGACAAGACCCCTGACTTCCCAATAGCCACGACTTGCGGCGCGCCTTTTTTGACATCTTCGCTCACCGCATCGATCAAGGACGTCCCTATTGGCAATGGCCAGGATTTTTTTCCAAGAGCCAACAAATCAACGATCAACTTGCCCAGTAAACCAAATTCAGTCACGCTGATCACCTGGACTTCAATCCATGACCTGCCGGTCACGTTGGCCCGTAATTCAAACTGCTCCTGGTAACCGGAATAATTAATATCGACATTGTCCAGCAAATCCACTTTCCGGCCTCCCGCGTTGGCTTGCTGCACCTCGCCGACTGGAAATAATTTAACCAACACCAGGCCTGGACAGGATTTTTTTGTACTCCCATTCTCCGTCACCAGAACTCTTTCCAACAAGACATCGACTTTCATTTTATCCCCCAATGAGTTGAACGGAGAGTCCGCGATAAAAAATGGAAGCGCGGCAGACTCACGGTAACTTTGCCGCCTTTCTCATCCCTCCACCGCCCGAACCGTCCAGAAATCCGCCGCCAGATAGGCATCGGTCAAATAGGCATAAGGCATATAGAAATAGCCCTTGTCGCCCCAGGCTTCCGACCAGGAATTCATGACGATGAAGACCTGCTTGGCGTCGTCGTAGCCCACCGCCAATACCGCGTGGCCGCCCAGATTCATTTCGCTTTTGCCGGGCATGGGGACTTTTCCGGTTTTAGCGACGGCGTCGGATTCGAAGCTTTCGTAGACGGAGAAACCGAATACGAAGGGATAGCCTTCGGCCAGACAGCCCTTGAGTTGGACCAGGGTCTGTGTGAGTCGCTGATAGAGGATGGCTTGGTGCTTCTCGGCTTCCGTGAAGGCCGAAACGGGGGGCTTGGTGGCAAACTTGGCAATGACGTAGGGCCACAGAGGTTCCGGGCAGGCGCCCTGCTTGACCAGGGTCTTGATGCCGTCGCGAATTTGGGCGCCGGCATCGCTCTTGACCGAGCCTTCCATGGCGCGTTCGTTGTAGTAGATGAACAGGCGCGAGGGCGGGAAAGGGTTGGCGTCCTGCTGCTTGATCTGGTCGTAGAAGTGAGCATTGGCGATGGCGTTGGCGGTGCACCTGCCCAGTTCGCCCTGGTCCAGCACCGGCGGACAAGTCGGCCGCAAGTCGGCACTACTGGGGAGTCTCGCCATCACAC
>CAISDD010000093.1 GCA_903883985.1 uncultured Pseudomonadota bacterium
CCCCGCATTTCCTCTACATGAGTTCACGCCACCAGGAGGCCTTGGCGCATCTCCTCTATGGCCTGGGCGGCGATGGCGGCTTCGTCCTGCTCACCGGCGAGGTGGGTGCGGGCAAGACGACGATCTGTCGCGCCCTGCTCGAACAGATTCCTGCGACCTGCGACCTGGCCTACGTCTTCAACCCCAAGCTGTCGGTGGAGGAGTTGCTCTCGACCATCTGCGCCGAGTTCGGCATCGCCTACCCGCCGGGCAACACCAGCATCAAGGTGTTCGTCGATTGCATCAACGCCCATCTGCTCGACGCCCATGCCCATGGCCGGCATGCGGTGCTGATCATCGACGAGGCGCAAAATCTTTCCGCCGAAGTGCTGGAGCAGATGCGTCTGCTCACCAACCTGGAAACCAACGAACGCAAGCTGTTGCAGATCATCCTGATCGGCCAGCCCGAACTTGCGACCATGCTGGACCGCCCGGAGTTGCGCCAGTTGGCGCAGCGCATCGTCGCGCGCTATCACCTGGGGCCATTGACCCGGCAGGAGGTGGCAGCCTATGTACGCCACCGTCTGGACGTGGCGGGGACACAGCGACCCTTGTTTCCCGGTGCGCGCATGGGCCAGATCTACCGCTACAGCGGTGGAGTGCCGCGAATCATCAACGTGTTGTGTGACCGGGCACTGCTGGGCGCCTACACGCTGAACAAGGAACAGGTTGATCGCGCGACCCTGGCTCGTGCAGCGCGCGAGGTCTTCAACCGCCCGCCGACACGTTACCGAGGTGTCCTACTGACGGGATTGCTTGCCGCCGGTGTGCTGGCGCTGCTGACCTATCGGCACCAGCCCCATGCGTTCACGCCGAAGCCGACCCCAACCCACATCGCCGTGGTTCTGACCGACACTCTGCAATGGCCAGCCCGGCAGCCTCGCGAGGAGGGCAGAGCCTATGCCGCGTTGTTCCAGGCTTGGGGACTCGACTATCGCGGCGAAGACGCTTGCCAGCAGGCAGAGGGGCTGGGGTTGCACTGCCGCACGGCGCGCGCCGGCCTGGAAGAACTGCGGCAGTTGAACCGACCGGCCGTGCTGCGCATGCACGACGATCAGGGTGGCGAATTCGTGGCAACCCTGCTTTCGCTGGACGCGAATAGCGCCACCTTCTCCGTTGCCGGCAAGATCCGGGTGACCTCCCTGAACGTCCTGGCGACGCAATGGTTTGGACGATACACCCTGCTCTGGCGCTCGCCGCCCGCCGTGTCGGGGGTAATCCGACCGGGAGACCGGGGGGCTGCCGTGGCATGGCTGCAAGCGCTGCTCAGCGGGGGAACCGTCCACGCGAACCCGGTCTACGATGCGGCCTTGATGCGCCAGGTGCAGCAGTTCCAGCTCACACAGGGCCTGGCTCCCGACGGCAATGTCGGGCAGCAGACGCTGCTGCGCCTGCTGGGAGCCAGGGATAGCACGGCTCCCAGACTGGTCCGCGCTCAGGGAGTGCGCTAGCCATGTCCTACATCCTCGATGCGCTCAGGAAATCCGATCAGCAGCGCCAGCGCGGCACGGCGCCGATGACTCTGGCCGCTCCGGCCGTGGTGGAGAAACGGCCGGCCTTCTCCTTGAATCTCGTACTCGCACTGGCTTTGCTCATTGCCGGCATGGCAATCGGCTGGTTGCGGCCCTGGCAGCCGGTCGCGCCCAACCCACCCCCCTTGAACCAGGCGAAGGCCCCTGTTCCGCCGCTAGCAGCGGCACCATTGCCACCGCTGCCGCCCCGCGTTCCCGCGCGACCCTCGCCGCAGCGGGTGCGCGAGGCTGCGGTCAGTGAAACCCAAGCCGGCGTGATCGCACTCAGCGAATTGCCTGCGGCGATCCGGCAGGATATCCCCAGCCTGTCGATCTCCTTGCATGGCTATGCCAGCAAGCCTGCGGATCGCATCACCATGATCAACGACAAGCTGCTCAGGCAGGGCGAGCTCCTCGCACCTGGTCTGCGCCTGGAGCAGATCACTGCCGATGGCGTCATCCTGGATTACAAGGGCTATCGCTTCCACCACGGGGTACGTTAGCGAATGTCACCCGCGGCGAGGTACGAACCGCATCAATCTCGGCGCAACGGGTGAACGATGCGGTTCCCTGCGCTCACCACATCCTACGGCGGGCTACCGCGCTGGGAACACCTGATCCGCGACGAGGACGACCTGGCCCGCCATGTAAAAAAATTTCGATGATTCTGGCAGAAGGCCGTTAAACCCCGGGTAGGAGCGGGCTCGCCCGCGATAACCACGGCACAACATACACCGTAACCGGGGTTTAACAAGAGCCATATTTTTCACTTAACAATCATAAGGTTACTGCGTACTGGTGTTTTTTGTGCCCAGTTTTGCGCAGCGGTCAGATGATCAGTTTCTTGGTGCC
>CAISDD010000094.1 GCA_903883985.1 uncultured Pseudomonadota bacterium
CGGACCGTTTCGGCAAAGCTTTATCCAGTGTCTTGCGCGCCCCTGCGAACTTATCCAGCGCCAATCCGACCAGCGCCAGACCTGCCTGATCCGCGAACAGCTCGTTTCCTATGCTGAAACCTGGGAAGAAGGGAACGGTAGGGGTTGGAGACGATTTTAGCCATGGCACCAACTGGGTGAAGTACGGAAAACGAAATTATACCAGTAATATCAAACGGTTACGGTTATTTTTGAGAGTGAAGTTGCGGATTAAGGAAATAGCCACAAACGAGTACATAATTACACTCCGTGCACTACAACCCAAGGCTATTGAAGCCTGCTGGAGGGATGCCGAATGTGGCTGCGAGATAAGACCGTAGAACGCCTGAACCGGGTGCGACGCCCGATCAGCTTCAAAATCTATGGCATCACCGGGTTGCTGCTGCTCCTGATGACGCTGGTAACCCTGATCTCCAGCATCAACTTCGCAAGGGTCGACCGACAGATGGTGCTGCTGTCGGACTATTACATACCCCTCGACCAGACACTCGGCGACATCCGGCAGCACCATGTGCTGCAGAGCATGCAACTGGAGCGATCGCTGGCCTCCGATCCAACCCTCGCCTCCCTCCCGCAGGCCCGAAAAACCGTCCAGGGCGCGGCGGGGAAACTCGGCGCTTGCGTGTACGAAACCTACTCGGTCGAGAGCAAGAAATTGCGTGAGCCAGTCAAGGATCCGGCGCAACTGGCAATGCTGAACTTCGAACTGAACCGCTATTGCGGCGACCGCCAGATACTCCTGGCCACGACCCTGGTAAACAAGGCTCTGGCCCTGCCCATCGTGGCCGAGGATCCGGTGCTGGTGCGCGAATTCACCCAGTTGCAGGGGGAATTGCAGCGCATCCCGGAAGCGCGTGCGACCATGCTCGCCAGCGTCGACAAATTTGCCGCCCAGGCGGTGGCAGCCAATACTCAGTCGGTGGCCGCCGACGCTCAGGCCGAGAAAATCCTGAAGGAGCAGATGGAAACCGACCGCCGTGCGGTCAGCCGCGCCAGCAGCTCCGTCAGCCGCCTCCTGCACAACATCACCCGCGAGGCCGCCGTCAAGGCGGGCCAGGTGGAGCGCAGCACCCTGTGGTTCAACTGGAGCATCACCCTGGCAGCCGCCATCCTCGGCATCTTGTTCGCGGGCCTGATCACGCGCAACGTCATCAAGCCGGTGCGGGCGCTGCTCAACGGCGCCAAGGCAGTGGAAGGCGGCGACCTGACCATTTCCATCCAGGTGAACTCGGCCGACGAGATCGAACTACTAGCGGAATCCTTCAACTACATGGTGGGCGGACTGCGGGAAAAGGAGAGCATCAAGGAGACTTTCGGCAAGTACATCGACCCGCGCATCGTCAAGGGCCTGCTCGACAAGCGCTCGTTCTCGGAAGTGGGCAGCAAGCGCTTCGCCACGGTGTTTTTTTCCGACATAGAAGGCTTCACCCCCATCTGCGAGCAGTTGTCCGCCGACGCGGTAGTCAAGTTGCTGAACTGCTACTTCTCCCACATGTCGCAGCCGATCCGCGACCAGAACGGCATCATCGACAAGTACATCGGCGACGCCATCATGGCGTTCTGGGCGCCCCCCTTCACCGGCGAGCGGGAACACGCCCTGCTGGCCTGTCAGGCGGCTCTTGGCCAGCGGGACCGGCTGGCGGCGTTCCGCGCGGCCCTTCCGGACGTTATCGGCCTGCGCCGCGGCATCCCGGCGTTCAACGTGCGCATCGGCCTGGCTTCGGGCGAAGTCACGGCCGGCAGCGTAGGGTCGGATGAGGCGAAGAGCTATACAGTCATCGGCGACACGGTCAATCTGGCGTCGCGCCTGGAAGCGGCCAACAAGGCGTTCGGCACCTACCTGCTGATCAGCGAGACCACCCGCAACCTGGCCGGTGACGCCATCGAGGTGCGTGACCTGGCCCGCATCCGGGTGCCGGGCAGGGACGAATGGGTTCACGTCTATGAACTGCTGGGACTAGCGGGCCAGGTCGGGGAAGCGGCCCTGAAACTGCGTGACCGCTTCGAAACCGGCCTGCGCTGCTATCTGGCGCGGGACTGGGATGGCGCCGAGAACCACTTTGCCGCCTGCGCCGAACTCGACCCCGACGATCGCCCCACCCGATTCTTTCTCGGCATGCTTACTCACTTCCGCACGCACGCGCCCAGGGCGGACTGGGATGGGGTGTTGGAATTGACCAAGTAGCTAGCGTCATATGGGGCAGGTGTCGGCGCAATATCTCCCACACCGGCGCTACCACATCAAGTCATCCGGAATCTGGAAGGCGGCATAGGGGTCATCTGCATCGATCTCGGCGCTGGCCTTGTTCACTCGAATGACGAGCGAGGCGCAGCGCTCGGCGATCTTGTCGGCGATGATCTTGGGGACCAATTCGGTGGTGCCGCCCTGGCAGACGATCACCAGGTGCCCGGCCGTTAAATGCGCCCGGACCGACGCCGACACGTACAGCCGTTCGATCTTGTTGCCGTGGGTAAAATTGTAGGCGATGTCGCCAGCGCCCTTGCTCTGGCGATTCTTCTGCACCATCTGGGCGATTTGCGCCTCGATCGCCTTTTGGGTGGCGGCCGCATCGCGCTGGGCATTGAGTTCCCTAGCCCGTTCGGCATTCTTGCGTTGTGTTTCGAGTGCGGCCAGGCGTGATTCATCGACACTTTGCGTGCCGGTCCGGCGCTCGATCTTCTCCTGGTTGCTCTTGTCGTGGTTGGCCTGTTTGGCTTTGCTCTTGCCCACCAGGCCGGTTTTTAAAAATTGCTCTTGCAAAGACGCCATCTGTGCTGCTCCGAAAAGTGGGTCTGCCCGGGCTGCGGCGCTGGCCACTGGAAAAGCGCCGGCATAGTCGGTTCCGCAGACGCGCGATTGCGGGTATCCAGGTCGCGCGATCTTCCTGGGTTCCCTCCTTCGCGGGAACGACGAATCGCCATGGACTTTATCCCAGCGCCGCGCTGACAATCTCCTGTGCCTCGCGCACGATGGCCTCCAGATGTTCCGCGCTCTTGAAGCTTTCCGCGTAGATCTTGTAGATGTCCTCGGTGCCGGAGGGGCGGGCGGCGAACCAGCCGTTTTCGGTGACGACTTTCAGGCCACCGATGGGGGCGTCGTTGCCGGGGGCTCGGGTGAATTTGCCCGTAATGGCTTCGCCGGCCAGGGTGGCGGCACTCACTTTTTCCGGGGTCAGTTGCTTGAATGCGGCTTTTTGCGCGGGTGTCGCGACGGCGTCGATGCGCACGTAATACGGGGTGCCGTGCTGGGCGGCCAGCTTCTGATAATAGCGGCCGGGGTCTTCTCCTGTGACCGCGGTGATCTCGGCGGCCAGCAGGCCCAGAATGATGCCGTCCTTGTCCGTGGTCCAGGCGCTGCCATCGCGGCGCAGGAAGGAGGCACCGGCGGATTCCTCGCCGCCGAAGCAGAAGCCGCCATCCATCAAGCCTTGGGAGAACCACTTGAAGCCCACGGGCACTTCCAGCAAGTGTCGCCCCAGTCCGTTCACCACCCGGTCGATGAGTCCACTGGACACCAGCGTCTTGCCCACCGCAGCCGTTGCGGGCCATTGCGGGCGGTGGGTGAGCAGGTAGTGGATGGCCACGGCGAGAAAGTGGTTGGGGTTCATCAGGCCGATGGAGGGGGTGACGATGCCGTGCCGGTCCACGTCGGCGTCGTTGCCCCAGGCGATGTCGTAGCGGTCCTTCAGTTTCACCAGGCTGGCCATGGCGAACGGGCTGGAGCAGTCCATGCGTATCTTGCCGTCGTGGTCCAGGGTCATGAAGGAGAAGGCCGGGTCTACCTTGGGATTCACCACGTCGATGTCGAGGCCGTAGGCTTGCGCGATCGGCTTCCAGTAGGCCACAGCAGCGCCGCCTAAGGGATCGACGCCGATCTTGAGGCCCGCCGCACGAATGGCAGCCATGTCGATGACGTTTTCAAGGTCGGCGATGTAGGGGGCGGCGAAATCTTCCTGTTTCACCAGGGCCAGCGCCTGCGCGTAGGGCAGTCGCTTCACGTCGCGGTTGCCTGCGGCCATCAGGGCATTGGCGCGGTTTTCGATCCAGCCGGTGACGTCGGTGTCAGCCGGGCCGCCATTGGGCGGGTTGTACTTGATGCCGCCGTCCTGGGGCGGGTTGTGCGACGGGGTGATGACCACGCCATCGGCACGAAGCGCGTCTGGGTTGGCATTGTGGACCAGGATGGAGCGGGAGATGACGGGCGTAGGCGTATAGCCGGCACCAGACTGGATGCGGGTATCGACGCCGTTGGCGGCGAGCACCTCGATGGCGGTCGCTTGCGCCGGGGCTGACAGGGCGTGGCTGTCCAACCCCACGAACAGGGGGCCGGTGATGCCGGCAGCGGCGCGGTATTCGCATATCGCCTGGGTGATGGCAAGGATATGCGCCTCGTTGAAGGAGCGGTTGAAGGCGCTGCCACGATGGCCGCTGGTGCCGAAGGCGACGCGCTGGGTAGCCACGGCGACATCCGGTTGCTCATGGTAAGCGGCCAGCAGGGCTCCCACGTCCACCAGGGAGGAGGTGGGAGCGGGAAGGCCGGCGAGAGGATGGGGCATGGGGTTCTCCGTTTGAGTCGACGATAGTGCCATGGATCTTACGTCCGTGTGGGGCGCGCTGGCCATCGCGCGTGGCATCCACTCCGTGTCGGGCGGTGCGCGCGCCTAGAAGTTTCCGGCCGCCACGCCGATATGTTGGTTACAATTTTTGCCTGAGGTGAAAAATGAAACTTTCTGTCGGGCTGGCTTTGCTGGGCGTGTTGTTCTCCTTGAACGGCGGCTTCGTCGTTCCCGTCGCGACCGCTGCCGACACGCCGTCCGTGGAGGATGCCGAAAAGGAGAAGATTCGCCAGATCGTCAAGGATGCGATCCGTGAATACGTGGCCTCGCAGCGCGTGGTGCCGGAGAAGGGGGGCGCGAATGCCATCCTCGCGGACATCCGCCTGGCAAACCGTAATTTCGTCCGCACCCATGGGCCCGATTACTTCAAGCCCTTCCTCGACGGCCAGCACCCGCGCGCGACGGTGATCACCTGTTCCGATTCTCGTGTCCATAGCCATGCCCTGGATGCCACGCCGGATGGCGACCTGTTCATGGTGCGCAACATCGGCAATCAGATGAGTACGGCCGAAGGCTCGGTGGAATATGGCGTGCATCACCTGCATACGCCGCTGCTGTTGATCGTGGGACATAGCGCATGCGGCGCCATCAAGGCGGCCGCCGGAGATTATTCTCAGGAATCCGCGCCGATCCGGCGTGAACTCGATACCCTTCAGATTCCCAAGGGCGATCCGGGCATGAACAGCATCAAGTTGAACGTGAATTACCAGGTGGGCGCGGCCAGATCCAAGTTCGAGCGCGAGGTGATCGAAGGTCAGCTCACCGTGGTCGGCGCCATCTACGACTTTACCAACGAGATGCGGCAGGGCCAGGGAAAACTCAACATCATCAACGTCAACGGGGAAACCGATGCCGCGAAGATCGCCGCCCTGGAGTTTATGAAGGAAGGTCCGGTGACAAAGTCGATGCCGACCAGGCATCGGCGGGCTTCCAGGAAGGCGAAGGTCGAGGCGGATGCAGTCCCCGAATCCACGGATGAGCCGACGAAGAATAAGAGCGGACGTTGAACCGAACTCCCCCCACGAAAGGACAGAACATGGAACGCATTTACAACTTCAGCGCCGGCCCGGCGGTACTGCCTCGTGAAGTCCTGGAACAAGCGCGAGACGAATTGGTCAACTGGCAGGGCTGCGGCATGTCGGTCATGGAGATGTCGCATCGCGGCAAGGAATACATGGGCATCCAGGCCGAGGCCGAGTCTGACCTGCGCGAGTTGATGGGCATCCCATCCAACTACAAGGTGCTGTTCCTCCAGGGCGGGGCCTCCAGCCAGTTCGCCATGGTTCCAATGAATTTGTTTCGCGGCAAGGCCTCCGCCGATTACCTGAACACCGGTGTATGGTCGAAGAAGGCGATCAAGGAAGCGAAGAAATATGGCGCCGTCAACGTGGTGGCCAGTTCCGAGGACCGTGACTACACCTACGCGCCCACCCAGGAAGCCTGGAAGCTGGACTCCGGCGCCGCCTATGTCCATTTCACCCCCAACGAGACCATAGGCGGCGTGGAAATCTTCTGGACCCCGGAAACCGGCGACGTGCCCCTGGTCGCCGACATGTCCTCCACCATCCTGTCCCGGCCCATGGAGGTCTCGAAGTACGGGCTGATCTACGCCGGCGCGCAAAAGAACATCGGCCCGGCCGGCCTGACGCTGGTGATCGTGCGGGATGACCTGATCGGCCAGACCGTTCCCGGTACGCCAACCATGTTCGACTACCAGATCCACGGCGACAACGATTCCATGTACAACACCCCGCCCACCTACAGCATCTACATGGCCGGCCTGGTGTTCAAGCGGCTCAAGGCCCGAGGCGGCTTGAGCGCGATGCATAGACAGAATCTCGCCAAGGCGAATCTGCTCTACGACACCATGGACGCCAGCGATTTCTACCATACACCGGTTGCCAGTGAAAACCGCTCGCTCATGAACGTGCCCTTCACCCTGAAGGATGCGGCCCTGGACGAGGACTTCCTCAAGGGGGCGAAGGCGCGGGGGTTGGTGCAACTCAAGGGCCACCGTTCCGTGGGAGGCATGCGTGCCTCCATCTACAATGCCATGCCGGTCGAAGGCGTGCAGGCGTTGGTGGAGTACATGCTGGAATTCGCCCTGGCGCGCGGCTGAAGCGGCGTTGAGCTACGGCCGGCACATGCGCCGGCTTTTCGCAGGAGCGAGACTGGCATGGCCCACCCGCAGAAGATACTCACCCTCAATACGATTTCCAGGAAGGGCTTGGCGCGCCTGCCGCAGCACTTCGTGGTGGGCAACGACCTCACGGACCCCGACGCCATCCTGGTGCGCTCGCAGGAAATGCGCGAGATGCCCATTCCTGTGTCGGTCGTGGCCATCGGCCGCGCCGGCGCGGGCACCAACAACATTCCTCTGCCCGCCATGAGCGCGCGAGGCGTGGTGGTGTTCAATGCGCCCGGCGCGAATTCCAATGCGGTGAAGGAACTGGTACTCGCCGGCATGTTGTTAGGTGCGCGCAACCTGTTGCCGGCGCTGAATTTCGTCGCAAGCCTGGAGGGAGACGAGGCATCCCTGCATGCGCGGGTGGAGGCCGGAAAGAAGGCTTTCGTCGGCCATGAACTGCCAGGGCGCACCCTGGGCGTCGTCGGCCTGGGGGCGATCGGCTCGCTGGTGGCGGGGGCCGCCATCCAGTTGGGGATGAATGTCATCGGTTACGACCCGGAAATCACCGTGGAAGCCGCCTGGCGCTTGCCTTCCCAGGTGAGGAAAGCGGCTTCGGTCGATGAACTGGTCCGGCATTCCGACTTCATCAGCCTGCATGTCCCGCTGCTGCCGGCTACCCGTGATCTGATCGACGCGGGTCGGGTGAAGCGAATGAAGAAGGGCTGCGTCCTGCTCAACTTCGCGCGCGACGGTCTCGTCAACGAGGAGGCCGTGTTAGCCGGTCTGAACGACAACCGGATACACGCCTACGTCTGTGATTTCCCCAGCACGGTCCTCAAGGCCCACCCGCGCTTCGTTGCCCTGCCGCATCTGGGTGCGTCCACCGAGGAAGCCGAGGAAAACTGCGCGGTCATGGTGGCCGAACAGCTGACCGACTACCTGGATAACGGCAACATCCTCAATTCGGTCAATTTCCCCAACATCTCCCTGGCGCGCGAGGCCGATTTCCGTTTGGCCATCGCCAATGCCAACGTCCCCAACATGCTGGGGCAGATTTCCACCACCTTGGCCGCAGCCTCGCTCAACATCCACGACATGGTCAACAAATCCAAGGGCGAGTTGGCCTTTACCCTGGTGGATGTGGACAGCATCCCGACGGATGTCCTCCTCGCACGGCTCGCCGCCATCCCCGGGGTGTTGCGCGTGCGTTTTCTGCCCCGCGTATCTGCCCCGCGTATCCACCCACTAATACCGACATGAAAGAGCAACTCACCCAACTGCGCGACCGGATCGACTCCATCGACGAAGCCGTGTTGCAACTGCTTAACGAGCGCGCTCGCCTGGCCCAGGCTATCGGCCATCTCAAGAACGGTTCCATTTACCGCGCAGAGCGCGAAGCGCAAGTGGTGCGCCGCCTCCAGGGTGCGAACCTGGGCCCCTTGCCGGCGGAATCGATTTCCGTGCTGTTCAAGGAAATCATGTCCGCTTGCCGCGCCCTGGAGCAGCCCTTGGCCGTGGCCTATCTCGGGCCGCAGGGGACTTTCTCGGAAGCCGCCATGGTCAAGCATTTCGGCCATGCCGCGATCGGCCTGCCCTGTGCCGGTATCGACGAGGCTTTCCGCGCGGTCGAACGCGGCAGTGCCGGCTTCGGCGTGGCACCGGTGGAAAACTCCAGCGAAGGCGCGGTCAACCGCACGCTGGACCTGCTCCTGTCCAGCCCGCTGAAGATCTGTGGCGAAGTGAATCTGCGCGTGCGCCAGCATCTGATGCGCAAGGTCGAGGGTACGCAGGGCATCGAAGTCGTCTATTCTCACCCCCAGTCTCTGGGCCAGTGCCACGAGTGGCTCGGGCAGCATCTCTATGGCGTGCGTACCGTGCATGCCGCCAGCAATGCCGAGGCCGCGCGCATGGCGGCGGAGAACCCGGAAGCGGCGGCGATTGCCGGCGAGCTGGCTGCTGAACATTACGAGCTCAAGATCGTCGCCCGCGACATCGAGGACGAACCCAACAACACCACGCGTTTCCTGGTGTTGGGACTGGAAGACGCAGCCCCATCGGGTCGCGACAAGACTTCTTTGGTGCTGGCGGCCATGAATCGGCCCGGCTCCCTGATGGAGTTGCTGGCTCCTCTGGCCCGCCACGACATCGGTCTGTCCAAGCTGGAATCGCGTCCCGCCCGCAACGGCACCTGGGAATATGTGTTCTACGTGGACATCGACGGCCATCGTAACGACCCCAATATTCAGAAGGCCCTGCATGCCGTGGAGGCGCACTGCACCTTCCTCAAGGTGCTGGGTTCCTACCCGGTGGCGGTCTGAGCCATGCGCCTGTGTGACCTGGCCCCCCCTCATGTCCGCGGCATCGCGCCTTACCAGCCAGGCAAGCCCATCGCCGAACTTGCCCGCGAGCTGGGGCTGCCTGAAGCCGGCATCGTCAAGCTGGCTTCCAACGAAAATCCTCTCGGGGTCAGCCCCCTGGCGCGCGCGGCGATTGCTGCCCGCCTCGACGAAGTGGCCCTGTACCCGGATGGCAATGGCTTCGAGCTGAAGTCGGCACTCTCCGCGAAGCTGGGGGTTGCACTCGCTGGCATCGTTCTGGGCAACGGTTCCAACGATGTCCTGGAACTGGTTGCCCGAGCCCTGCTCGGGCCGAACACCTCGGCGGTCTATTCCGAGCATGCTTTCGCGGTCTATCCGCTCGCCACGCAAGCCGTGGGCGCACTGGGTATCGCGACGCCGGCGCGTGCCTACGGGCACGACCTGGGGGCGATGCTGGACGCCCTCCGCGACGACACCCGTGTCGTGTTCATCGCCAATCCCAATAATCCCACCGGCACGCTGCTGGGGGCCGGGGAGCTGCACGATTTCCTGAAATCGGTGCCCGAGCATGTAGCCGTGGTGCTCGACGAAGCCTATGGCGAATTCCTCGATGAAGCGCGGCGCGCGCCCACGCTGACTTGGCTGGCCGAGTTCCCCAATCTCATCCTCACTCGCACATTTTCCAAGGCCTACGGCTTGGCCGGTTTGCGCGTCGGCTACGCCCTGGCGCACCCCGAAGTGGCGGACCTGCTCAACCGCGTGCGCCAACCCTTCAACGTCAACGGCTTGGCCCTGGCGGCTGCCGCGGCCGCACTCGACGACCACGAGTTTATCGCCCGTTCCAAGGCCGTGAATGACGCCGGCATGAGGCAGATACTGGACGGCTGCAAGGCATTGAATCTGAGCCACATTCCTTCCCATGGTAATTTTGTCTGTGTCGAGGTGGGCGCGGATGCGGCCGGGGTGTTCCAGGCCTTGCTGCGCCGCGGCGTCATCGTCCGTCCCGTGGCCAATTACGGCTTGGCCGGCTTCCTGCGCGTGAGCATCGGTCTGCCCGAACAGAACGCACGCTTTCTGGCGGCGCTGGGTGAAATCCTGGAGCGTGCATGATCCGGCACCTGGTGGTGATCGGCGCCGGCCTGATCGGGGGGTCGTTCGCTCTGGCCATGCGGCGACTGGGCCTGGTCGGGCGCGTCACCGGAGTCGGACGGGGCCGCGCCAACCTCGAAGAGGCGTTGCGGCTCGGAGTGATCGACGCCATCGACGCCAGCGCGGCATCGGCGGTCGCGGACGCCGACCTGGTGCTCATCGCCATCCCGGTCGGCGCGATGTCCGCCTTGTTTCGGGAAGTGGCCGCAACCTTGCCCCCCGGGGCCATACTCACCGACGCCGGCAGCACCAAACAGGATGTGATCGCCGCCGCGCGCGCTGCACTGGGGAGCAAGATAGGCCAGTTCGTGCCCGGCCACCCCATTGCCGGCGCGGAGCGCAGCGGCGCGGCGGCGGCGCGGGCACAGTTGTTCGAGGGCAAGCCGGTCATCCTCACACCGCTTGCGGAAAACCGGGTCGCGGCCGTGGATCTCGTGGAAGACCTTTGGGCCGCCTGCGGCGCGCGCGTCGAGCGCATGACGCCAAGCGATCATGACCGCGTGTTCGCCGCAGTCAGCCATCTGCCCCACCTGGCAGCCTATGCCTTGATGGCGGAACTGGCTGAGCGCGCGGATGCCCACACCTATTTACGCTTCGCCGGCAGCGGCTTTCGCGACTTCACCCGTATCGCCGGCAGCCATCCTGAGATGTGGCGCGACATCGCCCTGGCCAATCGTGATGCCTTGCTGGAAGAACTCGACACCTACATCGACAAACTGGAAGCCATACGCGGACTGATCGAAGCGCGTGACGGACAGTCGCTGGAAAACCTGTTCGCGCGTGCGCGCCAGGCCCGACACAACTGGATCGAAGGCACATTGACATGAACGAATTCCTCGACTTGCCGGCTCTCTCCGGTGCCCGCGGCAAGGTGCGCCTGCCCGGTTCGAAAAGCATTTCCAACCGTATCCTGCTGCTGTGTGCGCTGGCCTCGGGGGAAACACGGATCAAGGGCCTGCTCGAATCCGATGACACTCGCGTCATGCTCGACGCCCTGCATCGTCTGGGTGTGCACTGGCAGCGCGACGGCGAGGACTATCGCGTCGCGGGGGGCGGGGGCGCTTTTCCGGTGAAATACGCCAACCTGTTCCTGGGCAACGCCGGCACAGCCTTCCGGTCGCTCACCGCCGCCTGCGCCATGAGCCGTGGCGACTACACCCTGAGTGGGGTTGCGCGCATGCACGAACGCCCCATCGGCGACCTGGTCGATGCCCTGCGTCAGGCGGGGGCCGTGATCGACTACACGGAAAACGAGGGTTTTCCGCCGTTGCACGTTCGTCCTCATTCCGACCCGAATGGGCGCTCGAAGCTCCCCTCGCCCGCAGGCGGGAGAGGGGCTGGGGGTGAGGGGGATGGCAGCGAAATCACGGTCAAAGGCCATGTCTCTAGTCAGTATCTCACCGGCTTGCTGCTGTGCGCGCCTCTGCTAGGCCGTGAGCTCACGGTGGTCGTGGATGGCGAGTTGATCTCCAAGCCCTATGTCGAAATTACGCTCAATCTGATGCGCCGTTTCGGCGTCGAAGTGCAGCGGGAGGGCTGGCAACGCTACGTCATTCCTGCGGCGACCTATCAGAGCCCGGGCGAAATCGAAGTGGAGGGTGATGCCTCCTCGGCCTCGTATTTTCTCGCCGCCGGCGCCATAGGCCATGGCCCGGTACGGGTGGAGGGCGTTGGACGCGATAGCATCCAGGGCGATGTCCGCTTCGCCGAGGCCTTGGCGCGCATGGGCGCGGAAGTGGGCTTCGGCCGAGATCACGCAACCTCGTGGATCGAGTGCCGTCTCGGCTGCGGCGACAAACTTCGGGCTATCGACCTCGACTGCAACCACATTCCCGATGCCGCCATGACCCTGGCCATCCTGGCCTTGTTCGCCCACGGCACCACTACGCTTTCCAATATCGGCTCCTGGAGGGTCAAGGAGACCGACCGCATCGCCGCCATGGCCACGGAATTGCGCAAGCTGGGCGCCACGGTGGAGGAGGGCGCCGACTTCATCCGCATCACCCCACCGGCCAAGCTCACGCCCAACGCCGAAATCGATACCTACGATGACCACCGTTTGGCCATGTGCTTCTCTCTGGTGGCCTTGGGCCACGTGCCCATCCGCATCAACGATCCTAAGTGCGTGAACAAGACTTTTCCGGATTATTTCGAGAGGTTCGCGGCGATCGGCCAGCGGGGGCTGTAGGCAAGCTAATCCGGGTTAACGGCCAGCCAGCGTAGTTGGCCGAGCCGTATGCCGTGCTGTGGGAGCGGGCTTGCCCGCGAATGCCACCGTTGTATCGCGGGCCAGCCAGCGTTGGCCATGCTGTGGGAGCGGGCTTGCCCGCGAATGCCACCGCGCTCATAGACCAGACGTTCGGCGTCTATTTCGCGCAGACGTTCCAGCGAAAATGCTGGACCGGCGCAGTAGCGCATCAGCCGCTCCAGACCGTCACGGTCGGATGCCGTGTACGCCGGCATCGACGGAAAACCCGCCGCCGTGCGCCCACGACGCCATCGTCCTGGCCTCTTCCGGCTCCAGCAAGCGTAGGTTGGGCTGACGGCTGGAAGCCCAACATCCACGGCCGTGCTGGGTTGCGCCGACATGAAACGTCGGCTAACGCAAGCTGCGCTGACTGGGGTAAAACCGGCGAGACGCCGACGCTACTCATTAGCGCCAGGTCGAAGCTTGCAAGGTGTTGGGC